>CAVDAU010000047.1:0-13103 GCA_963607015.1 Streptococcaceae bacterium | reverse complement strand
GTACGTCCATAGGATCTGTGGCTGTACGTCCATAGGATCTGTGGCTGTACGTCCATAGATTTGTGGCTGTACATCCACAGACTTGTGGCTGTACGTCCACAGAAACGGACACGCGGAGCCGGGCGGTGTTGCATATTTTCCTGATAT
Organism: Streptococcaceae bacterium; assembly: GCA_963607015.1. Lineage (GTDB taxonomy): Bacteria > Bacteroidota > Bacteroidia > Bacteroidales > Bacteroidaceae > Bacteroides. The sequence goes on along the minus strand of CAVDAU010000047.1, from coordinate 12,956 downwards.
TGTCTAACTTTGCGCCCCGTTGTAATAGTACAGCCTAAAACCGTAAAAAAACTTGACACCGTAATGTTCCAGACATTTGTTTCGTTCTTGGGAGAGTTTGATGCCCTCCAGATGGTGCGTTCGTTCATCTCGTTGTTCATCGTCATAGACATGATAGGTTCAATCCCCATCATCATAAACCTCAAGACGCAGGGTCTGAACATAAGCGCGAGCCGTGCCACGTGGTTGGCGTTCGCGTTCATGCTGGGCTTCTTCTTCGTGGGCGACTGGGTGCTGCAGCTGTTCAGTGTGGACATCGAGTCGTTTGCGGTGGCAGGATCGCTGATACTGTTCTTCATGGCTCTGGAGATGATTCTCGACGTGGTGATATTCAAGAACGCCGGTCCCACGAAGGATGCCACGCTGGTGCCGCTGGTGTTTCCGCTGCTGGCAGGTTCGGCATCGTTCACCACGCTGCTGGCGTTGCGTGCCGACAATGCCAGCGTCAACATACTCATTGCCCTTGCGCTGAACATGATATGGGTGTATGTGGCGGTGAAGATGGCCGACAAGGTGGAGTGCCTGCTCGGCAAGAGCGGCATCTACATACTCCGCAAGTTCTTCGGCATCATCCTGCTTGCCATAGCCATAAAGATGTTCACCGCCAACATCTCCATGCTCGTGTCGTCGTTCGTGGATTGACGCATACGCAGGGGCGCAGACGTTTTTTTTCGCGTCCCGACATTGAAAATACGGTTTTTTCTTTGCAACAAAGCTGATTGTCCATACCTTTGGGAGAGTTAATCTTCTAATTGTGTAATACAATGAGCTACCTGCATTTTGACAAAGCACTAATGATAAACCTGGAGGAGTCGCTGACCCGCGAAGTCCTCCGGACCAACAAGTCGGGTGCCTACCAATGCTCTACCGTCGTCGGGTGCAATACGCGCAAGTATCACGGGCTTCTGGTCATACCCGTCCCGAATCTTGACGACGAGAACCACGTGTTGCTGTCGTCGCTCGACGAGACCGTGATACAGCATGGTGCGGAGTTCAACCTCGGCCTTCACAAGTATAACGGCGACAACTTCAGCCCCAACGGACACAAGTATATCCGCGAATACGACTGCGACACCATCCCTGCCACGACATACAGGGTGGGCGGTGTCATCCTGCGCAAGGAATCGGTGTTCGTGCATCACGAGAACCGCATCCTGCTGCGCTACACGCTGGTAGACGCACATTCGCCGACGACACTGCGCTTCCGTCCGTTCCTGGCATTCAGGAGCGTGCGCGAGTACACCCACGAGAACGCCGCCGCCGGCCGTGAGTATCAGGAGGTGGAGAACGGCATCAAGACGTGTCTGTATCCCGGCTATCCGGAACTGTTCATGCAGTTCAACAAGGCGGCGGACTTCCACTTCGTGCCTGACTGGTACAGGGGCATGGAGTACACCAAGGAGCGCGAGCGCGGATATGAGTCGAACGAAGACCTCTATGTGCCGGGATATTTCGAGATGCCGATAAAGAAGGGCGAGAGCATTGTGTTCTCTGCCGGCATATCGGCAGTGAGCACACGCCGCCTGAAGCAGATGTTCCAGACGGAGGTGGACTCCCGCGTGCCGCGCGACAACTTCTACCACTGCCTGAAGAACTCGGCACACCAGTTCCACAACGTGCAGGGCGACGACCACTACATACTGGCGGGCTATCCGTGGTTCAAGTGCAGGGCGCGCGACCTCTTCGTGTCGCTGCCCGGACTGACGCTGAGCGTCGGCGAGCGCGACCAGTTCGAGGATGTCATGAAGACGGCAGGAGCGGCACTGGAGCAGTTTGTCAACCGCGAGCCGGTGGGCTACAGAATCTATGAGATCGACCATCCCGACGTGCTGCTGTGGGCTATATGGGCATTGCAGCAGTATGCCAAGACAACGTCGAAGCAGGTCTGCCGTGAGAAATACGGCAAGCTGATGACGGATCTGATGGACTACATCATCCGCCGCAAGCACGAGAACCTGTTCCTGCACGACAACGGACTGCTCTATGCCAACGGCAAGGACAGGGCCGTCACGTGGATGAACTCCACGGCAAACGGCCGTCCCGTGGTGCCGAGGACAGGATATATAGTGGAGGTGAACGCACTGTGGTATAACGCCCTGCGCTTTGTGGCGGACGTAGAACGTGAGGGAGGCAACGGCCTGTTGGCAGACGAACTCGACGCACAGGCAGAGGTGACGGGCCGCTCGTTTGTGGAAACGTTCCGCAACGAGTACGGATACCTGTTCGACTATGTAGACGGCAACATGATGGACTGGAGCGTCAGACCCAACATGATATTCGCTGCGGCGTTCGACTATTCGCCGCTGAACGCGAAGCAGAAGAAGCAGGTGCTCGACATCGTGACCCGCGAGCTGCTCACGCCAAAGGGATTGCGGTCGCTCAGCCCCAAGAGTGCGGGATACAACCCCAACTACGTGGGCCCGCAGATGCAACGCGACCTGGCCTACCATCAGGGCACGGCATGGCCGTGGCTCATGGGCTTCTATCTCGAGGCCTATCTGAAGATATACGGTATGAGCGGAGTGTCGTTTGCCGAGCGGCAGCTCATAGGCATGGAAGACGAGATGCAGACCCACTGCATCGGCACGCTGTCCGAACTCTATGACGGCAATCCGCCGTTTGCGGGACGCGGAGCCGTGTCGTTTGCCATGAACGTGGCGGAGATACTGCGCATACTGAAGATGCTGAACAGTTACAACATGCAATAGACAGGGGAGGACGGAATATGAAAGTACTGATGTTTGGTTGGGAATTTCCCCCTCATATCCTTGGAGGCCTGGGGACGGCAAGCTACGGACTGACCAAGGGCATGTCGAAGCAGACGGACATGGAGATAACGTTCTGCATACCGAAGCCCTGGGGAGACGAAGACCAAAGTTTCCTGAAGATCATCGGCATGAACAGCACACCGGTGGTGTGGAAGGACGTGGACTGGAACTATGTGCAGTCGAGGGTGGGGGGCTACATGGACCCGCAGCTCTACTACGACCTGCGCAGCCACATCTATTCGGACTTCAGCTATATCAAGACCAATGACCTGGGGTGCATAGAGTTCTCGGGACGCTATCCGGAGAATATCTACGAAGAGATAAACAACTATTCCATAGTGGCAGGTGTCGTGGCACGCCAGCAGCAGTTCGACATCATCCACTCGCACGACTGGCTGACCTATCCTGCCGGCATACACGCCAAGCAGGTGAGCGGCAAGCCGCTGGTGATCCATGTTCATGCCACGGAGTTCGACCGCAGTCGCGGACATCCCAACCCGGGGGTCTACGGCATCGAGAAGGACGGCATGGACAATGCCGACCACATCATGTGCGTGAGCGAGCTGACGCGGCAGATTGTCATAAGCAAGTATTTCCAGGATCCGAGAAAGGTGTCGACGGTACACAATGCCGTGACACCGTTGTCGAAGGACATCCTCGACATAGTGCCGGAGCGCAAGCCCAACGAGAAGGTCGTGACGTTCCTCGGCAGACTGACGATGCAGAAAGGGCCGGAATACTTTGTCGAGGCAGCCAACATGGTGCTGCACCGCACGAAGAACATCCGCTTCTGCATGGCCGGCAGTGGCGACATGATGGACAAGATGATTGCGCTCGTGGCACAGCGGGGCATAGCCGACCGCTTCCACTTCCCCGGCTTCATGAGAGGCAATCAGGTCTATGAGTGCCTGAAGGCGAGCGATGTCTATGTCATGCCGTCGGTGTCGGAGCCTTTCGGCATCTCGCCGCTTGAGGCCATGCAGTGTGGCGTGCCGTCAATCATATCGAAACAGTCGGGATGTGCCGAGATACTCGACAAGTGCATAAAGGTGGACTACTGGGACATCCACGCCATGGCCGACGCCATGTATGCCATCTGCACCTATCCGGCACTGTATGAATACCTGCGCGACGAGGGCAAGAAAGAGGTGGACGGAATCAAATGGGAAGATGCAGGCATGAAGGTGCGGCGCATCTATGACGAGGTTTTGAAGAACTACAACAAGTGAAAATAACAAATCGAACGACATGAGGACTATATGCTTTTACTTTGAGATACACCAGCCTGTCTACCTGAAGCGATACCGCTTCTTCGACATCGGCATCAACCATTACTATACGGACGACTATACCAACTCGACGAAGATAGCCGAGGTGGCGGAACGCTCGTACATACCGGCCCTGACGACCCTCATAGAGATGGCAGGCAAGAACGCGGGCAACTTCAAGGTGGCGTTGTCTCTCTCCGGACTGGCAGCCGAACAGCTTGAGATGCACGCGCCGGAGGTGATGGAGCTGATCAAGAAGCTGGTGGATACCGGCTGCTGCGAGCTGCTGGCAGAGCCTTACTCGCACGACCTGTCGTCGCTGGCCAATGAGAATGTGTTCAAAGACCAGATTGCGCGGCACATGGAGTCCATGAAGACGCTGTTCGGAGTTACTCCGAAGGTGTTTGTCAATTCGGGACTGCTCTACAGCAATGAGATAGGCAACCTCGTGGAAAGCCTTGGCTTCAAGGGTATGCTCACGGAGGGTGCCAAACACATATTGGGATGGAAGAGCCCGCACTATGTCTACCACAGCAGCGAGAACCCGAAGCTCAAGCTGCTGCTGCGCGACTTCAAGATGTCCGACGACATATCGCTGCGCTTCTCCAATGCCGACTGGAGCGAGTACCCGATGTTTGCGGACAAGTTCATAGACCGTATCTGCGGACTGCCCGAGGATGAGCAGGTCATCAACCTCTTCATGGACTTGACGGCTTTCGGCATTGCACAGCCGCTGACGTCGAACATACTGATGTTCCTGAAGGCACTGCCCGAATATGCCAAGGACAAGGGTGTGGTGTTCTCCACGCCTACGGAGGTGATAACGAAGCTGAAGTCGGTGTCGGCAATAGACGTGCCGAGTGCAATATCGTGGAACGATGAGGAGCGCGACACCAGCTGCTGGCTTGGCAACGTGATGCAGCGCGAGGCTTTCAGTAAGCTCTACGACCTGTCCGAGCGCGTGCTGCTGTGTGGTGACCGCAGGATAAAGCAGGACTTTGACGTGCTTCAGACAAGCAACAACTTCCGCATGATGACGACCAAGAACAACGGCATGGGTGTTGACCGCGACATATTCGACTCGGCTTATGATGCCTTCACCAACTACATGAACGTTCTCGGCGATTTCGGCAAGCGTGTGGATTCGCTCTATCCGTCGGACATAGACAATGAGGAGCTGAACGCCCTGCTCACCACAATCCGCAATCAGGACGCTGAAATCAACGAGTTGAACAAGGAACTGAAGAAGTCCAAGGAGAAGCTGGAACAGCTGAAGGACAATGCGCAGCCGCAGGCAGAACCGTCATCGGGCAAGAAGTCGGGCGCGAAGGCAGGGAAGTCTGCTGCCAAGAATGGCACGGAGAAGAAGCCTGCCTCCAAGACCGCGAAATAGACAACGGCCAATGGCATACAAACAAAAAGTCCTGCACTCTCTACGGTGAGAGTGCAGGACTTCTTGTTTCTTGACGGGTGACGTGTGCCTCACTTGTCCTTCGTGAAGCGCGTGTACGTCACGTCTATCGTTATGGGGTTCTTGAGCTTGCCGCCATCGGTGGCAGTGCCGCCCACGAGCTTGGTGTATGACGGCTCAAGGTCGTGCTGAACGCCGGTGGTTGTGGTGGTGCCGCTGCTTGAGTTCGTGTATGTGGACAGCACCACAGGCACAAGCAGCAGCTTGTTGTCCTCAGCCCATTGCTGCTCCATGCTGTCGTCCCACGCAGATCCTGCGGCAGCCTTGGCTCTGTGCTTCTCCTGAAGGCTTGTGGTCACCAAGCGGGCAATGTTGCTGAACACGTACTTGTTCGTTGCCGAAGCATTGTGCGTCGCTGTATAGGTCGTGGCATTGTCGGGCAGATCGTTCTGCTCGAAGAAGTCCTTGAGGTCTTTCTTCCTGATGAGGAGCAGCGTTGTCGGTTCGTCCATGCTGTACTCGTATTCGCTCTCCTGCTCGTAGTTGGTGAACGACAGCTTGATGGTGTTCAGCGTGTCATTGCCGAGCTGTGCGTCTATCTCGTCATAGGGCAGGGTGACAGCCGTGAAGATGCCTGCCGGTGACTTGATGTATGTGTGGTTGTCCTCGGCAATCTTGGCCTGTAGCTGTGCCGAGTTTTGGAAGCGGTTGGCCTGTATGATTTCGCTGCTTGACGCGAACACTATGCGCGAGCTGTAGTACAGCGAGTCTTCACCTGCCACGCCGAGTGAGTCCGTGACCTGTTTCTTCAGAGCTACGCCCAACGAGTCTGTGTAGTGATAGCGGAACTGCATCTGCAGGGCAACATAGTCCACGTAGAGTATCGTGCCGTCGCCATAGTCATTCTTGATATACACGCCGGGGAACACGTTCTCGATGAAGGTGTCAGCGTTCTTGAAGTACTCGGGATGCTTGCGGTTCAGCTCGAGGATGTCCTGTCCCATCTGCCTGTCGAGCTGTATGGACACATTGGGATAGTACGTGGCATAGCCGTTGGAGTCTGTGCTCTTGCGCTCTTCGTCGCTGACGGAGAAGTCGTGGGCTGTGTATGCCTTGCTGCCGAGGTAGCCCTCTTCGGCATCATAGTACTTGTCGGTGTCGATGTTGGTATAGCGGTAGAAGCGTCCGTTGCCCTTGCGCTCTTCCAGCCAGCGGTCGTTCAGGCGGTAGGCACTCAGTCGGCTTGCCGTCAGTGAGTCGCCGAACCATGTCGTGTAGTAGACCACAAGACGGATGTTGGTGCATGAGTCGCCTGCCATGGTGCCGCTGGCGGTGCCTGTGGCTTCATCGTAGCTGTAGACGGCAGGGAACTTATAGTTCTCCGTGCAGTTGAGTTCGGTGAGGAAGCTAGCTTCGTAGTATCCGAACTCGGGGTCGGTATAGCGTCCGAGGTAACCTGTCTCCGATCGGGCATACACAGAGTCTGCCTCTACGGACTCGGATTGAGCCTCGAACGATGCGGTATATGTGTACACGGCATCCGAGTCAGGCATGAGGTTTATGCCGATGTTTCCGGTGTTGTCGTCGCAGCCAATGAGTGCAAACAACACGGTCAGGAACGCAAATCCTGTAAGTTTAAGTTTCATAACTGAAAGGTGTCTTGTAGGACGTTTGTAGATGTGTCTTGTTATGTGTAGTCTTGTCCGTCAGATTCAGATGGTGTTGTAGAACTCATGCAGGGCTGCCGGCATCTCTTCCTCGGGACGGTATTCCAGGAAAGGCTTGCCTGACAGGCGTGCATACTCCACGAGTTCAGGGTTGGCATCCTCCATCTGCTGCACGATGGCGTCGGAGTTGTCGATGGCGAACTTGCTGAGTTTGATGTAGTCTACGGGGTCTTGTAATGATGCGACATCGGACTTCTTGATGCCCTTGACGCATAGCTTGGTGCCGAAGCCGGCATTGAATGTCTTGGTGAATGTGTCGTTGTAGAGCGAATACACGACCTTTGAGTTTGCAAACGAAGGCTCTTCGTTGTATGCTTTCTTGATGTAGATAGGCACTATTGCCGTGAACCATCCGTGGCAGTGGATGATGTCAGGACACCAGCGCAACTTCTTGACGGTCTCCAATACTCCACGGTCATAGAAGATGCTGCGCTCGTCGTTGTCGTCATACTCCACACCGTCTTTGTTGCACGTCTGCAGGCGGTTTTGGAAGTAGTCGTCATTGTCGATGAAGTAGACCTGCATTCTCGCAGAAGGGATGGAGGCAACCTTTATGATCAGCAGATGGTCGGTGTCGTCTATGATCAGGTTCATGCCCGACAGACGAATCACCTCATGGAGCTGGTTGCGCCGTTCGTTCACGTTGCCCCATTTCGGCATGAATACCCTTGTCTCTCTGCCGAGCTCCTGAATGGCTTGCGGCAACTTGCGGCATGTCTTCGATATGGGCGTTTCCGATACGTAGGGGGCAATGTCCTGCGTGATAAATAATACTCTACTGTCTTTTGCCATAATGATTCGTTATCTCCTTCCTGCTACAAAGGTATGAAAAAGTAACAAATCTTTGAGCGCAGACAAAGGGGATATTGTGGTTTTTCAGTTTTTTATACTAAATGGGGGAGTGGAATGTGTGGCGGATCGGAAGATAAAGTCCGTTGGAAACGAAGATATACTTACTTGGCAAAGTAAGATATACTTCAATGACAAAGTCAGTAGTACTTACTTGGTCGGGTAAGTACTACTGACTTTGACGTGCCGGATACTCCGGTGTGACGGGATAGCCGGTTCAGGATTGTTGCAGCTTGCTGCTCATGGCTGCCGCTGCCCGTCGTCCGTCGCCCATGGCAAGGATTACGGTCGCTCCGCCACGCACGATGTCGCCTCCGGCAAATATCGTCGGTATCGATGACTGCATGTCGTCGTTGACCACGATCGTGCCCTTGCGTCCCAGCTCCAATCCGTCGATGGAACGCGGCACTATCGGGTTGGGCGACACGCCGATAGCCACAACCACAACGTCTGCATCGAGTGTCTCTGTGGCTCCGGGTATAGGCTCCGGACTTCTGCGGCCTGAAGCGTCAGGCTCGCCCAACTGCATCTTCTGCAGGACAACCTGCTTGACGTGTCCCTGCTCGTCTGAGATATACTCTATGGGATTGTGCAACGTCAGGAAGCGCACGCCTTCTTCCTTGGCGTGCTTCACCTCTTCCTTGCGTGCGGGCATCTCCGCCTCGGATCGGCGATAGACTATTGTCGCGCTTTCAGCTCCAAGTCTGAGGGCTGTGCGCACAGAGTCCATGGCCGTATTGCCGCCACCGACAACGACCACATGCTTGCCGAACGGCACCGGTGTATCGGTATCGTCGCTCGCGGCATCCATCAGGTTCACGCGTGTCAGGAATTCATTCGACGACAGCACGTTTATGAGGTTCTCGCCGGGAATGTGCATGAAGTTAGGCAGTCCGGCACCACTGGCAACGTATATGCCCTTGAAGCCCTCGTCCTCAAGCTGTTGTACCGATATGGTCTTGCCTATGATGCAGTCCTTGACAAACTCGACACCCATCTTCTTGAGGTTTTCTATCTCGGCATCGACGATGCTGTTGGGCAGACGGAACTCCGGTATGCCGTATTTCAGTACGCCGCCAATCTCGTGCAAGGCTTCGAACACGGTGACGCTGTATCCGTCCTTTGCCATGTCGCCGGCAAATGACAGACCGGAAGGACCGGAACCCACAACAGCCACTTTGATGCCGTTTGCAGGCTTCATTGCCGGTGTTGCCATCTTGCCGCTTTCGCGCTCATAGTCTGCCGCGAAACGCTCCAGATAGCCAATCGCCACAGCCTCTCCGCCGCTCTTGAGGTGTATGCACTTCGACTCGCACTGCTTCTCCTGCGGGCATACGCGTCCGCAGACGGCCGGCAGGGAACTGGTCTCCCGCAGTGTGTGGGCTGCCTCAAGGTAATTGCCGCGTTCAATGTTCTTTATAAATCGCGGGATGTTGATGCTTACGGGACATCCCTGCACACAGCCGGGGTTGGCACAGTCGAGACAACGTTTTGCTTCTACCAATGCCTGCTCCTCGGTAAGCCCTTGGTTGACCTCCTCCTTGCGCACGTGCGCACGGTAGTCGGGTGCAAGTTCGTTCATCTTGGCACGGGGTATGGACATGCGTTCTTTGGGCTTCATCGACTTGCGCAGTTCCTGCCGCCACGGTGCATTGCGGCTTGTCTCATCGTCATCGGCAGCTCCGTCTTCTTTCTTCTCCGCAATGGCAGCATTGTATTTGTCCATCTCCTCCTTCTCGAGTGGCTTGTATGCCCCCATGCGTTTCATCATCTCGTCGAAGTCGACCTTGTGGCCGTCAAACTCCGGTCCGTCAACACACACGAACTTGGTCTGTCCGTCCACCGTCACGCGGCATGCACCGCACATGCCTGTGCCGTCCACCATTATGGTGTTGAGCGATACGTCAGTCGGGATGTCATACTTCTTCGTCAGCAGACACACGAACTTCATCATTATGGCAGGACCGATGGCGAAGCACTTGTCTACCTTCTCGCGCCGGATGACGCTCTCGATGCCGTTGGTCACCAGACCTTTGGTGCCGTAAGAACCGTCATCGGTCATTATCATCAGCTCGTCTGAATCGGCAGCCATCTCGTCTTCCATGAAGATGAGGCTCTTGTTGCGTCCTGCCAGCACGGTGATGACCCTGTTTCCTGCCGCTTTCAGTGCCTGTACTATGGGCAACATCGGTGCTATGCCAACACCTCCGCCGGCGCAGACCACAGTCCCGAACTTCTCTATGTGTGTCGCTTGTCCCAACGGACCCACAACGTCTGTTATGTAGTCGCCCTCGTTGAGGCTGCACAACTTTGTCGATGTCAGTCCGACAGTCTGTACCACAAGTGTTATGGTGCCTTTCTCGATGTCGGCATTGGCAATGGTAAGAGGTATGCGCTCGCCCTTATCGCCCACACGCACAATTACGAAGTGACCGGCCTTGCGCGATTTGGCTATCAGCGGTGCTTCGACTGTCAGCTTGAAAACTTTCTCTGAGAGTTGTTCTTTCTTTGTGATCCTGTTCATTTCTCTTGATGGTTGTTAGTCGCTTTGAATTACGTAAATGCCTCTGTTCCGGTATGCCGCTTAGTCAATCATCTCAAAGCCGGTGTAGGGCACCAGTGCCTTGGGCATGCGTATGCCGTTTTCTGTCTGGAAGTCCTCGAGTATGGCTGCCACAATGCGCGGCAGAGCCAATGCGGAACCGTTGAGCGTATGGCACAGCTCCACCTTCTTGTCTGCCGTGCGGTAGCGGCAGTGCAGGCGGTTGGCCTGATAGGTGTCGAAGTTTGACACGGAGCTTACCTCGAGCCAACGTTTCTGTGCTTCAGAGTAGACCTCGAAGTCATAGCATATTGACGATGTGAAACTCATGTCACCGCCGCAGAGGCGCAGTATGCGGTATGGCAGTTCCAGCTTCTTGAGCAGTCCTTCCACATGGTCAAGCATCTCCTGATGGCTTTGGCGTGAGTGCTCCGGCTTGTCGATGCGCACCAACTCCACTTTGGAGAACTCGTGCAGGCGGTTAAGTCCGCGCACGTCCTTGCCGTAAGAACCGGCTTCGCGGCGGAAACATTCTGTGTATGCGCAATTCTTTATCGGGAGATCTTTCTCATCGAGGATTACATCGCGGTAGATGTTTGTGACAGGAACCTCGGCTGTGGGTATCAGGTAGAAATTGTCCACCTCACAGTGATACATCTGTCCTTCCTTGTCGGGCAACTGTCCGGTGCCATAACCGGAAGCCTCATTGACCACCGTCGGCGGCTGCACCTCACGGTATCCGTCTTTCACCGCTTCATCGAGGAAGAAGTTTATCAGTGCCCGTTGCAGACGTGCGCCCTTACCTTTATATACGGGAAAGCCTGCACCCGTAATCTTCACGCCAAGGTCGAAGTCGATAAGGTCATACTTCTTTGCCAATTCCCAATGGGGCAGGGCGTTCTTAGGCAATGGCCACTCGTTGTCTGCCAACTTGACAACGACATTGTCGTTCGAGTCTACACCCTCCGGAACTTCGTCGTAGGGCACGTTCGGTATGGTATATAGCAGTTGCTTCAAGTCTTCGGCTGCTTTATCCATCTCGGCCTGAAGGCTCTTGTTGGCTTCCTTCAACTCCGCTACGCGTGCCTTGGCCTCCTCTGCTTCGTCCTTCTTGCCATCCTTCATCAACATTCCGATGGACTTTGACAATTTGTTGGCTTCGGCAAGATTGTTGTCGAGCTTGACCTGTGCGTTCTTGCGTGCTTCGTTTGTCTTCAGTACGTTATCTATTGTTTCTTCGGCATTCTTGAAGTGCTTCTTATTAAGACCCTTGATGACCTTTGCGGTGTCATCGGTGATTTGTTTAATGGTAAGCATAACCTTTTGTTGTTTTTGTTAGTTCAGTCAACTATGTCTAATCGAATGTGCAAAGATATTGTTTTTATGTCAAACGCAGTGCTCCTTTAGTGTCAATATGTAACATGGAGGGAGAATAAAAAAAGGTGCAACTCCTGAGAGTTGCACCCTATATGTGTCGCGGGCATTTTCCTGCCCTCACATTTCTCTTGTTACGCTTCAGCCGTAGCCTCTACGGGAATCACGTTGATATAACGCTTGTCTTCCTTCTTCACCTGAAACTGCACTGTGCCGTCAACCAACGCATAGAGCGTATGGTCTTTGCCCATGCCGATATTCTTGCCGGGGTGAAATGCTGTGCCTCTCTGGCGTACTATGATGTTGCCGGCCTTGCATACCTGACCACCCCAAATCTTGACGCCCAATCTCTTGCTGTGTGATTCGCGTCCGTTCTTAGAACTACTAACACCTTTTTTGTGTGCCATATCTTTATGTCTTTCTTTTAATCGTTAAGCTACTACTTCCTTAATCGTCAACTCTGTGAAGAACGTGCGGTGACCGTTCAGCTTGCGCAGACCTTTTCTTCTCTTCTTGTGGAAGATCAGGACTTTGTCGCCCTTCACCAACTTCGACTTGACCTCGCAAACCACCTTTGCGCCTTCAACTACAGGTGTACCCACCGTGATGGCACCCTCTTTGTCAACGAGGAGAACCTTGTCAAACTCCACTGTGTCACCGTTCTCGGCATCCTGAATGTGGTTCACAAACAGTCTCTTGCCTGCCTCTGCTTTGTACTGCAAGCCTTTAATTTCTACAATTGCGTACATTTATATAAATTGTAAAAGTTAGCTCCGTCGGGTGGTCTGTCCGCTATGCACAGGCTCTTTGTCTACCCGCTTCGGAATAATCGGACGCAAAGGTATGTCTTTATTTCCAATCGGCAAATGTTTTGTCCTATATTTTTATCCTGTTGAGCACGGCTCTCTCATTTAGCCGCCTTAGTCCGTTTTCCACCCTATATACTTTTGTCGCGGATATGCAAGTCTGTTCAGAAAC
>CAVDAU010000046.1:0-13537 GCA_963607015.1 Streptococcaceae bacterium | reverse complement strand
GCACACCGACCGCAGTCAGGGAAAAATCCCGACCATTTTAAATGAAAGAGCCGTGCCGGAGTGTGTTTTGTGTTTGGGTGTTGACGGCAGAATCCTTACTTTTGCGGCCGACAAATCCTTGGTTGCACACAGAGAGAGAGACCCTCACACACAGGAAGGACACACACACGCAGGTATGGAGAACAGGAAGATACGGTTCGGCATCGTCGGCACAGGCAAGATCGTGGAGTGGATGCTCGCGGGCGCAAGCCGCGACGCACGCTTCGAGGCGACGGCCGTCTGCTCGCGCACGGAGGAGCGGGCGCACGCGTTCGCCGCAAGCCACGGCATACGCCATTGTTTCACGTCGACGGAGCAGATGGCTGCCGGCGGACAGGTGGATGCCGTCTACGTGGCTTCGCCCAACTGCTGCCACGCCGAGCAGAGCATCGCCTGCATGGAGCACGGGGTGCACGTGCTGTGTGAGAAGCCGATGGCGAGCAACGCACGCGAGGTGAGGCGGATGATCGACGCGGCACGCCGCAACGGTGTCACGCTGATGGAGGCGATGGTGTCGACGCTAAGCCCGAACTTCGCGGTCGTCCGCAGACAGCTGCCGCGCGTGGGGACCGTGCGCCGCTATGTGGCGAGCTACTGCCAGTATTCCTCGCGCTACGACGCTCTGAAGCAGGGGACGGTGCTCAACGCCTTCCGTCCCGAACTCTCCAACGGGGCGGTGATGGACATCGGCATCTATACGGTCTATCCCATGGTGGCTCTCTTCGGCAGGCCGCAGTCGCTGAAGGCAGACGGCATAATCCTCCCGACGGGGGCCGACGGACAGGGGGTGGTCAGCTTCGACTACCCGGGCATGAACGCCACGGTCATGTACAGCAAGATTGCCAATTCGTATATGCAGAGCGAGATACAGGGGGAGGAGGGCAACCTGCTCGTGGACGACATCCACCTGATGCGCCGCGTCATGTACATCCCGCGGCCGGTGGCGGCTTCGGGACGCGGTCCGGGGGAGGAGCGCATCGACGTGGGCGTGGAGCCGGACAAGGATATCTATACTTACGAGATGACGCATTTCCTCGACCTGCTGCAGCAGGGCAGGAGGGAGTCGGACGTGAACACGCTGCAGACGTCACTCGACGCCATGGAGGTCATAGACGAGATACGCAGGCAGCTCGGCATCGTCTTCCCCGCCGACAAGGCGTGAGGGGTGGTGCGAGGCGCACACCCAATATACATGTCCTGTGGCGTGTGTACCCAACACCAAACATCCAAAACCCAAAACCCAACACCAAACATCCGACACCATGCCGCCTGCGGCATCCTCATGTCCTGTGGCAGTGGGGCAAAATCGGTAATTTTGCTTAAAAAGAAGCGAATTTTTTGCCGGGCAGAAAAAAGGCCGTACCTTAGCGTGGTTTTTCACGGATGTGAAAGACCGTCACACGAAATTTCATATCTGACGAATGATAGATCAAGACAAGATAATAAAGGTGAACATCGAGGAGGAGATGAAGTCGTCGTATATCGACTACTCCATGTCGGTCATCGTGGCACGCGCCCTCCCCGATGTCAGAGACGGATTCAAGCCCGTTCATCGCCGCATTCTCTTCGGCATGATGGGCATAGGCAACACTTCGGACAAACCGTACAAGAAGTCGGCACGCGTCGTCGGCGAGGTGCTGGGTAAGTATCACCCGCACGGAGACTCGTCGGTCTACGGTGCACTGGTGCGCATGGCGCAGCCGTGGGCGATGCGCTATATGCTGATTGACGGCCACGGAAACTTCGGCAGCATCGACGGCGACAGTCCTGCCGCCATGAGATATACGGAGTGCCGCCTGCGCAAGGTCGGCGAGGACATGATGCAGGACATCGACAAGGACACGGTGGACATGCAGAAGAACTTCGACAACGAGCTTGACGAACCCACCGTGCTGCCCACGCGTATCCCGAGCCTGCTGGTCAACGGTTCGAGCGGCATTGCCGTGGGCATGGCGACAAACATGCCGACACACAACCTGCGAGAGGTGGTCGATGCCTGCGTGGCATACATAGACAATCCCGACATCACCATCGAGGAGCTGATGGAGATTGTCAAGGCTCCGGACTTCCCGACGGGAGGCTTCATCTACGGACTTGGCGGAGTGAGGGATGCCTACACGACAGGACGCGGACGCGTGGTCGTGCGCGGACGCGCCGAGATCGAGACGGGCGGAACGCACGACAAGATCGTCATCACCGAGATCCCCTACGGCGTGAACAAGGCCGAACTGATAAAGTATATCGCCGATCTGGCCAACGAGAAGAAGATTGACGGCGTGGCAAACGCCAATGACGAGAGCGACCGCGAGGGTATGCGCATTGTCATTGACGTGAAGCGCGACGCGAACGCAAACGTGCTGCTGAACAAGCTCTACAAGATGACGCAGCTGCAGACGGCATTCAGCGTCAACAACGTGGCTCTCGTGCACGGCCGTCCGCGCACGCTGAACCTGAAGCAGCTGATACAGTACTTCATCGAGCACCGCCACGACGTGGTGATTCGCCGCACGAACTTCGACCTGAAGAAGGCACGCGAGCGGGCGCACATTCTCGAGGGACTCATCATAGCCAGCGACAACATAGACGAGGTGATTGCAATCATCAAGGCGGCGAAGACGCCGGCAGAGGCCATCGGCGGACTCATGGAACGCTTCGGACTGGACGACGTTCAGGCACGCGCCATCGTGGAGATGCGCCTGCGCCAGCTGACGGGTCTGTTGCAGGAGCAGCTGCACGCCGAGTATGAGGAGATTGAGCGTCAGATAAAGTACTTCGAGGAGATCCTGACAAACGACGACCTGTGCCGCAAGGTGATGAAGGACGAACTCATGGAGGTGAAGGAGAAGTACGGCGACGACCGCCGCTCGGAGATTGTGCTGAACCCCGACGAGATGAACCCCGAGGACTTCTATGCCGACGACGACGTGGTCATCACCATTTCACACCTGGGATATATCAAGAGCACGCCGCTGAGCGAGTTCCGCACGCAGGGACGCGGAGGCGTGGGGGCGAAAGGCACCAACACGCGCGACACGGACTTCGTGGAGCACATCTATCCTGCCACGATGCACAACACCATCATGCTGTTCACGCAGAAGGGAAAGTGCTACTGGCTGAAGGTCTACCAGATACCGCAGGAGAGCAAGACATCGAAGGGACGCGCCATACAGAACCTGCTGAACATCGAAGCCGACGACAAGGTGACGGCATACCTGCGCGTGAAGAACCTCGACGACAGGGAGTTCAACGAGAACCACTACGTCGTCTTCTGCACACGCAACGGCGTGATAAAGAAGACACGCCTGAGCGAGTATTCGCATCCGCGACAGACAGGCGTGAACGCCATAAACATACTCGACGACGACAGCGTCATTGAGGTGCGCCTGACCGACGGCAACGATGAGATTATAGTCGCCAACCGCAACGGACGCGCCATCCGCTTCAACGAGAGCAAGGTGCGCCCGATGGGACGCACGGCGACGGGCGTGAAGGGAATGACGCTCGACAGCGACGGACAGGACGAGGCTGTCGGCATGATATGCACCAAGCCGGACAACGGCGAGAGCATCATGGTGGTGTCGGAACAGGGCTACGGCAAGCGCAGTGACCTCGACGACTACCGCATCACGAACCGTGGAGCCAAGGGCGTGCGCACGCTGAACATAACCGAGAAGACCGGCAAGCTGATAGCCATAAAGGCGGTGACCGAAGACAATGACCTGATGATCATAAACAAGTCGGGCATCACCATAAGGCTGCGCGTGGCAGACGTGCGCATCATGGGACGCGCAACGCAGGGCGTGCGCCTGATAAACCTTGAGAAGCGGGGCGACGAGATAGGCTCCGTCTGCAAGGTGGACTCCGAGCCGGAGGTGGAAGAGCAGGAACAGGACGGTGTCGAGGCCGCAGACGGCAACACCGGCAACGACGCTCCGCAGCAACAGGAATAAACGAGAGAACACAGTAAAAACAACAACAACATTAATTCACTATTTCAATTTTTCAGATTATGAAGAAAGTATTCATTTCGATGGCTTTAATGCTTGCCGCAGGAACATCGTTCGCACAGGTCTCGGCTCTGAAAGAGGCAGACAAGGCTGTTGGCGGTGGCAACTACGCACAGATTGACCAAATGGTGGAACAGGCTCTCCAGGATCCGACAGCCGCTTCTTCGGCAGAGGCATGGAACATGGCGGGCAAGATCTACCAGAAGATCAGCTCGAAGCAGATGGAGCAGCAGGTGCTGCAGCGTCCGTTCGACACCCTTGCATTCTACAATGCACCGGTGAGCATGTTCAAGTACTTCTCCAAGGCCGACGAGCTGGCACAGCAGCCCGACGCCAAGGGTAAGGTCAAGAACAAGTACCGCAGCTCAATGGCAAACGCACTGAAGTCGGAGCGCGGCAACCTCGTCAACGGCGGTATCTACTACTTCAACCAGAACACCGAGGCAACAAACAAGAAGGCACTGGAGATGTTCGGCACATACGTCGACATGGCAGACAGCCCAATGATGGAGAAGGAGAACTACGCTGTCAACGACACGAACCTGAGCCTCATTGCCTACTATGCCAGCCTTGCAGCACTGCGCATCAATGACTACAACGGCGTGCAGAAGTATGCACCGGTGGCCATGAACGACAAGGAGAACGGCGAGACCGCTGCCGAGCTGCTCATCGAGGCATACAAGCAGACGGGACAGAACGACAAGTATGTCAAGGCCATTCAGGAGTCAATCGCGAAGTACCCCACCAACACCACGTTCTTCGCCAACCTCGTGGACTACTACACGAACAACAACCAACTCGATGAGGCAATGTCGTACACAGACCGCATGATAGCGCAGAACCCCGACAACTATTTCTATCCTTATGTCAAGGGCTATCTCTACACCAACGAGAAGGACTATGACAACGCCATCGAGTGCTACAAGAAGGCTGTCAGCCTGAAGGACGACTTCGCCGACGCTTACTCGCGTCTGGGCCTTATCTACGTCATCAAGGCACAGGACTTCTCCGCAGAGGCAACGACCGATGTCAACGATCCCAAGTATGCCGAGGATCAGAAGACACTGCGCAGCTTCTTCGAGGCAGCGCGTCCTTATCTTGAGAAGTGCCGCCAGCTGGTTCCCGACAACCGCAGCCTGTGGTATCAGGGCCTGAACAGCGTCTACTACAATCTGAACATGGAGAACGAGTACAACGCACTGCAGCAGCAATAATAGCGAATCGAATTACATATATATATAAAGATGAGTGGGGGATGTGCTTTGTGCGGCGCATCCCCCATTTTGCTTTGTCTTGCACGAAAGTATAGGAATACGTAACTTTGCGGTTACGCACGATGCGCGAGAAACCGTGAAAGAAATGAGAAAGACACTACGTAACATAACGATGCTGATTGCAACATTCGTGGCATTGCTGCCCGAGACGGCACAGGCGCAGAAGGACGTGCTCGAAGCCGCCAAGACAGCACTGGAGGCAGGAAAGGTGCAGGATGCGGAGAAACAGATTGGCAAGGCACTGCTGCACGACGACACACGCAACAATCCCGAGACATGGAGCGTGGCGGGACACATTCAGCTGCTGAAGAACGAAGAGCAGCACAAGAAAGCCTATCTCGGCAAAGCCTACGACACGATTGTGATCTATAACAGCACGCTGGAGATGTGCCGCGACTTCATGCGGTGTGACTCCCTGGCACAACTGCCCGACGACAAGGGGCGCGTGCGCAACAAATTCCGCAAGGGCAACTCACAGACTGCGGCGGAAGCGCGTGCCAACCTGCTGAACGGAGGCATTTATTTCTACAACAAGTCCGATGCCGACAGTGTCAATGCCGCACGCGCCCTGGACTTCTTCGGCACTTACGTCGACCTGGCACAAAGCCCGCTGATGAGCCGCATCAGGATGACGGCGGCAGACTCGGCGGAGGTGCGGCGCACGGCATACTACGCCTGCCTCGCAGCCATGAAGACCGACAACTACCGTGCCGTGACCGAATACTACGGCAAGGGAGCGTGCCACGACGGCAGCCACGGCGCACTGGCGGCACTCTACTGCTCCCAGGCATACAAGGAGCTGGGACAGACGGACGCCATGCGCACGGTGCTGACGGAAGCCCTGCAACGCTATCCCGACAACGAGACACTGTTCACCGCACTGACAGACTACTACACCTCCGAACGCGACTACAACAGTGCCATCGCCCTGACCGACAGCATGCTCGTGCGCGACGGCGGCAACTACACCTACTACTACATCAAGGGCTATCTCCTCTTCGGACTGCGCGACTACGACGGCGCACTGCGGCAGTATGCCAAGGCCATCGACCTGAACCCGCGCTATGCCGAAGCCTACTCCAACACCGGACTGATCTACCGCATCAAGGCGCAGGACTATGCCGACCGTGCCACGAACGACATCAACGACCCGCGCTATGCCGAGGATCAGAGCGTCATCAGGGATTACTACCAAAAGGCGCGTCAGAACTACGAGAAGGCGCGTGAGCTGAAGCCCGACAGCAAAGACCTGTGGCTCGACGGCCTCTACAGCGTCTACTACAACCTGAAGATGGGCAAGGAGTTCGGCGAAATCGACCGCATGCGCTAAACCTCATCCTGCCCACTAAGCTCTATACTCACGAATTCTTGCGGTAGCTCGCGACAGCCCAGGCGTTCATGACGAGGGCGATGAGGGCGAGTGCCAGCACCTGTGGGGCGATGCTGCCGAAGTCGCCGCCACGGACGAAGACGGTGCGTATGGCGTCGATGAAGTAGTGCATCGGGTTGACGTAGGTGGTGAGGTATGCCCAGTGGGGCATGGAGCGCACGGGCGTGAAGAGTCCGCTGAGGAGGAGGAGGCACATCACGACAAACCACATCACGAAGACGGCCTGCTGCATCGTGTCGTTGTGGTTGGAGATGACAAGTCCCATGCCGCTGACGATGAACGCGAGGAGCATTGCCAGGAGGTAGATAAGCCCGATGTTGCCCGCAGGCGTGATGCCGTAGACCGCCCATGCCAGCACGAAGCAGACCGTCATCACCACCAGTGCAATCGCCCAGTAGGGTATGAGTTTGGCGAGGATGAACTCCCATTTGCTGACGGGCGTCACGTTGATGGCTTCGATGGTGCCGCTCTCTTTCTCGCCCACGATGTTGAGTGCCGGCAGGAAGCCGCACATGAGCAGGATGAGGATCGCCATCAGGGACGGTATCATGAACAGCTTGTAGTTCAGGTGCTTGTTGTAGAGGTAGAGCACGGAGACGAAGGACGGCATGTCGGCGGCGGCGGACTGCAGGTGCGCGGCGACGATGTTGCCGATGTAGGCATTGCCCATTGTCCCTTTCGTGCCGTTCACGGCGTTTGCCGCCACGAGTATCTGCGGAGCTTCGCCTCTCAGGGTGCCGCGCTCAAAGTCCTGCGGGATTTCCACGATGATGTCGGCCCTGCCGCGTTCCACGTCTTCCAGTGCCTCGGCGTAGCTGTCCCGCTGTCCGCCGAAGACGAAGTAGCTGCTCGACCTGATGCGCTGCACCAATTGGACGGAAAGGGTGGAGCGGTCGTGGTCGACAACGTCGACGACGATGTTCTTCACCTCCATGTTCATCACCCACGGCATCACGCACATGATCATGACGGGAAACACGACGATGAGGCGCGGGATGAAGGCGTTGCGCCGTATTTGCAGGAACTCCTTGCGGAGCAGGTGTTTCAGAGACATATTACTACTATTGTTATTCCAGTCTTTTGTTGAACTTCATTAGTGCGGCGGCGAGCAGGACGGACGCCATGACGGAGAGCACCACGATTTCCGGCATCACCCTGTCTACGCCAACGCCCATGATGAGGAGTTTGCGCATGGCGGAGATGTAGTATCGCGGCGGAATGACGGCGGAGACATATTGCAGGATTTCCGGCATGCTCTCCACGGGATAGATCATTCCGCTGAGCAGTATGCACGGCATCATGAGCACCATTGCCGAAGCCAGGAGTGCCACGAGCTGTGTCTTCGCCACGGTGCTGATGAGCAGTCCGAGCGACAGGGCGAGGAGGATGTATATGCCCGACACCACGTATATCCAGAACAGGCTGCCCGCCAGCGGCACCGCCAGTATGTATCTGGAGATGAGCAGTATGGACGTGAGGCTGACGACGGCCAGCACGAGATAGGGCACGGCCTTGGCGGTGATGATCAGCAGCGGACGGACGGGGCTTACGAGGAGGACTTCCATCGTCCCCCGCTCTTTCTCCCTCACGATGCTGATGCTCGTCATCATGGCGCAGACGAGCATGAGGATTATCGCCATGATGCCCGGCACGAAGTTGTAGCTGCTTTGCATGCGCGGGTTGTAGAGCAGCTTCGTGGAGACCGGCGATGTGCCCGACGGCGAGAGCGTCTGCACGACGTAGTTGGCGTACATCTGTGCCATGTTGGGGTCTGCACCGTCTGTTATGACCTGAATGTCCGTGTTTCCGGACGCAAAACCGCTGCCGAACACAAGGGCGATGTCGGCTTTCTGATGACGGATCAGGCTCTCTGCCTCGCGTGTCGTGCCGACCTTGTAGAGTATGTCGAAGTATTCGCCCGCGCCCAGCCGTTCCACCGTCTGCTGCGTCCGGTGGTCTACGGAGGTGAGCACCACGACCGTCCGCACGCTGCGCACGTCGGTGGAGATGGCGAAGCCGAAGAGCAGCATCTGGACGATGGGGATGCCGAAGAGGATGAGCATCGTGCGGCGGTCGCGCAGGATGTGGCGTGCTTCCTTGATGACGAAAGATGTGAACTGTTTCATTGTCTTGTCGATTGTCGTGCCAGGTAGGTGAATACGCCGTCCATGTCGGGTTGGCGGAACGTCCGCTTCAGCTCCTCGGGCGAGCCCATCGCCCTGATTTTGCCGTCGACCATGATGGAGATGCGGTCGCAGTATTCCGCCTCGTCCATGTAGTGCGTGGTGACGAACACGGTGATGCCCCTGTCGGCGGCGGCGTAGATGAGTTGCCAGAACTGTCGGCGCGTGGCGGGGTCGACACCGCCTGTCGGTTCGTCGAGGAACACGACCTCCGGATCGTGGAAGATGCTCACGGAGAAGGCGAGCTTCTGTTTCCATCCGAGCGGCAGGCCGGAGACGATGTCGTCGGCGTGGCGTGAGAAGTCAAGGCGGTCAAGCAGCTCCGTGGTCTTGCGGCGGATTTCACTGTCCTTCATGCCGTAGATGCCCGCAAAGAGGCGTATGTTCTCGCGCACGGTCAGGTCTTCGTAGAGCGAGAACCGCTGGCTCATGTAGCCGATGTGCTTCTTGATGCGCTCGTGCCCGGTGACGATGTCGCACCCTGCCACGCGTCCGCTGCCGCTTGTCGGCCGGTTCAGCCCCGTGAGGATGTGCATCGCCGTGGTCTTGCCCGCGCCGTTTGCGCCCAGGAAGCCGAAGATTTCGCCGCGCCGGACGGAGAACGAGATGTCGTCTACGGCACGGAACGAGCCGAACGCCTTGACGAGATGGGAGACCTCGATGACGTTCTCCGCTCCGGCAGCGCGTGCGGAACGGTCTATTCCCGTCGGGCAGAACACGTCCCTGAACCTCTCCATGATTTCGTCGGGCTTGCCGACAGCCCTGACCGCACCCTGCTGCATGAAGGCGATGCGATGGCACCGCCGCACCTCGTCTATATATGGTGTGGAGACGACGACGGTGATGCCCCGCGCCTTCAGCGTCCCGAGCATGTCCCAAAGCTCCTTGCGGCTCACGGGGTCAACGCCTGTGGTCGGCTCGTCGAGCAGGAGGATGCGGGGCTTGTGGACCAGGGCGCACGAGAGGGCGAGCTTCTGCTTCATGCCGCCCGACAAGGCTCCTGCCTTTCGGGTCTTGAACGGCTCTATCTGCGAGTAGATGGCCTTGATTTGGTCGTACTCCGCCGCGACGGTCGTGCCGAAGAGCGTGGCGAAGAACTCGAGGTTCTCCTCGACGGTGAGATCCTGATAGAGCGAGAAGCGGCCGGGCATGTATCCCGTGATGCTGCGGATTTCCGTCATGCCCCGCTCCGCGTCGAAGCCACAGACGGTGGCAGATCCGCCGTCGGCAGACAGCAGCGTGGCGAGGATGCGGAAGAGCGTGGTCTTGCCCGCTCCGTCAGGCCCTATGATGCCGAAGATTTCGCCCGTCCCGACCGAGAAACTGACATTGTCCAGGGCAGTGACCTTGCCGTAGTGCTTGGAGACGTGCTCCACGATGATTGCTTTGTCCATTTCCGACACAGTGTGTGTGTGAAAGACGTTGAGACCCTGTCACCGGAACTTGGCTTCGCCGTACATCCCGATCTTGATGAAGCCGTCGTTCTCCACCATTATCTTGACGGCATAGACGAGGTCGGCACGCTCGTCGTCCGTGAGGATGGTCTTCGGCGTGAACTCCGACCGCGACGAGATCCACGTCACGCGGCCCCGGTACTCCCTCTTCGCGCCGTCGCCGTAGTCGGCAAACACCGTCACCGCCTGTCCCGTCCGCACGCTCTCGATTTGGCGTGAGGTGATGTAGGCACGCAGATACATGTGGTCGGTGTCGGCAATCTTGAAGAGCGGCTTGCCTGCGGAGGCGAACTCGCCGCGCTCCATGTACTTCTCGATCACCGTGCCCGACAGCGGTGCGACGATGCGGCATTTCTTCAGCCTGTCTGCCACCTGCTGCCGCTCTATGTCGGCGGTCTCCATCTGTGCGTTTAGGCTGGCGGTGGAGGTGCCGAGCGACGAGATCTGTGCCTCCAGTTGGCGTTCGAGCACGTCGACCTGACTTCTCGCGTCGTCGAGGTTCTTGCGGTTGGCGGCACCGTCGCCGACCAACGCCGTGAAGCGGTCAAGCTCCTCGCGTGCTTTCGCCAGCTGCCGCCGTGTCGCCGCCACCTGCTTGCCCGTGTCGGGTCGCTGTGCGGCATACACCTGTATGGTGGCGGCGATCTGCCGTGCCGTCAGGTGCAGCTGCACGGTGTCTATCAGCCCGACCTGTTCGCCTTGTCCGATCCTGTCGCCCTCGTCCACGTCGAGCTGTAGCAGCGTGCCGTTCTCTTCTGCCGAGACCGTCACCTCCGTTGCCTCGAACGTTCCTGTCGCGTCGTAATCCTTCCCCTTGTCGCCGCACGATGCGAGGCCGAACGCCGCCAGCACCGTGACCATAACGGATAATCTATTCATTGTTGATGTTCCTTTGCCTGTATGTTTCTCTCAGTAGTTCAATCTCGTGTTGCGCCTTCTGCGCCTTCGCCATGCTGACGGCATTGATGGCGCGCACCAGCTCGTTGACGCTCTCGGTGCCGAGCTGCACCTTCCTGTCGCTCTTGTCCCTGATGCTCTCGCGCAGGCGGACAATCTCTTCGTCCTGCGCAATCTGCTTCCGGAGCGTCTCGATTGCTCCGCTCGTCTCCTCGTTCTGCAAGCGGTTTTGGAAGAGGAAGAGTTCCCGTTGGCTGTCGTTCAGGGCGCGCTGCACCTCTATCTTGCGGAGGTCGTTCCTGCGGGTATAGACGGCACCGATGTTCCACGACACCGACACGCCGCCCGCGAACATTCCGTTGTTCAGTAGCCTGCTCACCCTCGAATGGATCATCCCCATGCCGAAGAGACTCACCTCGGGACGGAGCCGTGCGCCAAGCTGTCTGCGCTGCGCGTCGAGGAGGAGATCCTGTGAGGCGTAGTACTCCATCTCGGGACGGTTCACGCCCCATCTGCCGCCGCCGAAGGCCGGAGCGGCAGGCCTCTCCGGCTTCGTGTCCTCGGGCAGCTCTTTCCCGACAAACACGCCGAGCATCCGCAGGTAGGCTTTGCGCGACGCGATGACGGCCTCACGCTGCTGCTCCGCCTTCAGCCGCTCCACGAGGATGGCGTCGAGGTCGCTCCGGTTGGCAATGCCTCCGCTCATCATGCTCCTCACGGTCTGTTCGCTCGTCGCCAGGTCCTGCTGCAACAGCCCGTTCTGCAACAGCTGCTCGTCGAGCAGGAGGATGCCGAAGAAGAGTTGGTCCACGCTCTCGTTGACGGCATACATCGTCACGTCGAGCCGGAGCCGCTCCACGTCGCTCTCTGCCGCAGCCACCTGCCGCTGTGCGGCGATGCGGCCGCCGTCGTAGATGCTCTGCGAGACCGTGACCGTGCCGCTCACCGCGTGGTTCTTCATGTCTAAGCCCGCCATCCCTGCCTGCACGTCCTGTTTCAGGATGTCCGTGAAGGCATAAGCCCCTGCCGACACGCTCACGCGCGGCAGCCATCCCTTGGCGGCATTGCCGAGCGTGAACTCGCGGCTCTGCTCGATCATGCGGTACTGCCTGATGGCGGGATAGTTCCGGCGTGCCATCTGCCGGCACTGCTCCAGGGTCAGGCTCTGCGCGGACGCTGCCTGTGCGGTCACCGCCAGCAGAAACGGCAACAATATGAATCCCTTGTTCATGGATGAAAGAAAATGTTTTTGTTTTACGGGGGCAAAGTTAGGGGAGCGTTCCCGACGCGCCGCTGTCGAAACCAAGCGACAAATGTTCCTTTTGTTCGATTTCGCGCGAAAAAGATGGCTGTCGTCGGGACAGTCATTATCTTTACGTCGCAATAACGACGACATTCACCCTGACATTCCGAGGAGGAGAACAGACATGAAACAACCACAGCTGCTGACGCTACAGACCATGTTCGACGTGCTGAGCCACGACAACAAGCTCCCTGCCAACCACTTCTTCCGCGACGGGTTCGGGGTGGTCATCGGCATCGGCGGCTTCCTGGAACCCTTCATCCGCAGCGGCGGAAGCCCGTATCTGATCAACGACTACCGCATCGGCTACATCAGCCGTGGCTGCATGCACGGGATCATCAACCTGCAGGAATACACCATCACCGCCGGACACCTCATGTTCGTGACCCCCGGCACCATCGTGGAGCCGCTCGACGTCACCACCGACTCGCAGGTCTTCGGCATGGGCGTGCCCGTGGACATGTTCCATCTTGCTCACGGAGGCAGACTGCCCGACCTCTTCGGCGGCAGGCAGAAGCACGGGATGCTCGCCGTGCCGGAGGAAGAAGGGATACTGACCTGCCGCCTGTTCCGCACGCTCTGCGACGTGGCTGCGGCAGGCGGGGATGCCGCCGTGACCCACCACATGATAGCCGCCATCACCGCCCACTACAACAGCCTCTTTGCCCGTCGACGGCCCGACGTGCCGTCCTGCCGCACGGCAAACGACATCTTCGACCGCTTCATCCGCCTCGTCAACGAGCACTGCTGTGAGGAACACCGCCTCTCGTTCTATGCCGACAGGATATGCCTCACGGAACGCTATCTCGGCACCGTCGTCCGGCAGACCGGCGGCATCACGGCAAAGGAATGGATAGACCGCGCCGTCGTCACGGCGGCAAAAGTCCGCCTGCGCCACAGCGACAAGCCCGTGGCACTGATTGCCGAGGAGCTTCACTTCCCCAACCCAAGCTTCTTCTGCAAGTACTTCAAGCGGCTGACAGGCTGCAC
>CAVDAU010000045.1:0-13589 GCA_963607015.1 Streptococcaceae bacterium | reverse complement strand
TCTCCACGATGGACTTCGACTAATATGAAGAACACATCAATCGGAATACATCGCCAGTACCATATATATGAAACTCCAGTACCAGCTACTTGAAACTCCGGTACCAACTGCTTGAAACTCCAGTACCGGTTAAGTGGTACTGAAAACGGTACCGGGAGCAGCAACGGGTTCAGCGGGAAATGCCTCCCGAACCAAGTATGTTTGACTAAGGGGGCTTACTCTCGGAAAAGCAAGTCCGAACCATTCTACAAGGCTTCGGGATGGACATTTGTGCTTTTTTGAGTTTTTAGCGGACAGCAATAAAAAAATATCGCTACGGGTTTGCAGTTAAATAAAACTTCGTAACTTTGCAGCGCAAAAGGGAAATGCCTCGGGCGGAGGCGCGAACTTTTGAAGGAGATTGGAGTATGGTGTAATGGTAACACTACAGATTCTGGTCCTGTCATTCCAGGTTCGAGTCCTGGTACTCCAACATCTACATGACTTGAGGAAGGTTGTTGAGCGTCGTGCTCGACAGCCTTTTTTTGTTTGTGCGCAGGAATGTGTGTACCTTTGCCGCAACGATAAAACGATGTCCTGACACACGCGATGCAGCTATTCACCAAGACCGAGATGCCGGAGCGACTGCCGGAGATGAGCTATGCCGACAGCATCATGCTGTTTGGCTCGTGCTTTGCCGACGAGATGGGGCAGCGGCTCACTGCCGCCAAGTTCCGTTGCGATGTCAATCCTTTCGGCACGCTGTATAATCCGTTCTCCATCACCAAGGCCTTGCGCCTGATAGTGTCGGGATGCGAATACACGGAACGTGACCTTGTGCAGTACGGAGGGCTGTGGCACAGCATGATGCACCATGGCAGCTTCTCCACGGCCAACCGTGACGAGACGCTGCGCCTCATCAATGACAGACTCATCAAGGCACACGACAGGCTGCACGACGTATCATTGCTGATACTGACCCTCGGTTCGGCATGGGTGTATTCATCCAATGGCGATGGCGCAGGCACGGGATTGGCGCAGGGCGCGGTTGTCGGCAATTGCCACAAGATGCCGGAGAGCTGGTTCTGCCGTCGTCGGTTGACGGTGGAGGAGATTGTTGCAGACTGCACGTCTCTGTTTACCGAACTGTTTGCCTCCATGCCACGGCTCAGGGTGCTGCTGACCGTCAGCCCCATCCGCCATGTGCGCGACGGGCTGCATGGCAATCAGCTCAGCAAGGCCACGCTGCTGCTTGCCGCTGACGAGTTGTCGAGACTTCATGCAGGACGTGTGTACTATTTCCCTGCCTACGAGATTCTCAATGACGAACTCCGTGACTACCGTTTCTATGCCGACGACCTTGTGCATCCGTCTGCCGTGGCATCGGACTATGTGTGGCAATGCTTCTGCGAACACTGCCTTGCAAAGGATACGCGGAGTGCGATGCATAGTGTTAACAAAATTAAAAAAATGATGAACCATCGTCCGCTTCATCCGGAGGGTGGCGAATACAAGACGTTTTTATGTCAAATAATGTTAAGCATCGAGTCTCTTTGTGCAAAGTATCCTTATTTTGACTTCACGAAAGAACTGGAAGAATGTCGTACACGATTGAACATATTGCAGAAATAACGGGTGCCCGCCGCACAGGCAGCAGTCCGGCGGAGATAAGCTGGCTGCTGACAGACAGCCGTTCGCTGAGTTTCCCCGAGGAAACCCTTTTCTTCGCACTGAAGACGAAGCGCAATGACGGTGCAGGCTATGTGGCTGAGCTGTACGGCCGTGGTGTGCGCAACTTCGTGGTGTCGGCCTCGGACGAACAGCAGATGCTGTCCCTCGGGCTTGACGGTGCCAATCTGCTTTTTGTGGACGACACGCTGCGTGCCTTGCAGGATCTGGCCGTGTATCACCGTCGTCAGTTCGACATGCCGGTCATAGGAATCACGGGAAGCAATGGCAAGACCGTGGTCAAGGAATGGCTGCACCAGCTGCTGAGTCCGGAGAAGAGCATTGTCCGTTCGCCGCGCAGCTACAATTCGCAGATTGGCGTGCCGCTGTCGGTGTGGCAGTTGAACGCTTCTGCCGACCTTGCCATCTTCGAAGCAGGCATATCGCAGCCAGGCGAGATGGAGAGGCTTGAGGAGATGATACAGCCGACCATCGGCGTACTGACAAACATCGGCAGTGCCCATCAGGAGAACTTCTTTTCGATGCAGGAGAAGTGCATGGAGAAGCTGAGGCTGTTCAAGTCGTGCGACGTGATAGTCTATGACGGCGACAACGAACTCATCTCCAACTGCATGATGCGCTCGGCGTTCTTCGGACGCGACTTGGCGTGGAGCCGCAAGGACGGCGACCGTCAGCTCTACATCAGTAGTGTGGAAAAGAAAGACTACAGCACGGAGGTGAGCTACCGCTATCTCGGCGTGGACAGCAGTTACACGCTGCCTTTCACCGACGATGCCTCGATAGAGAACTCCTTCAACTGCTTAGCCGTATGCCTCTACATGATGGTGCGTCCCGAACAGATAGCACAACGCATGGCACGGCTCGAGCCGGTGGCGATGCGCATGGAGGTGAAAGACGGCAAGAACGGCTGCCAGCTGATTAACGACAGCTACAACAGCGACATAACATCACTCGACATAGCCCTCGACTTCCAATACCGCCGTTCGCAGACGAAGGGACTGAAGCGCACGCTGATACTGTCCGACATATTGGAGACGGGACAGAAACCGCTGACGCTCTACCGCAAGGTGGCACAGCTGCTGGCGCAGCGCGGCGTGCAGAGAATCATAGGAGTGGGGCCGGAAATATCGTCATGCGCAGGTCAATTCGACATACAGCGTGACTTCTTCAGCACTACCGAGGAACTGATACGTGCCATCAAGCAACACCACATAACCCTTCAGGGCGAGCTGGTGCTCGTAAAGGGTGCGCGTAGCTTCGGCTTCGACAAGTTGAGCGAACTGCTCGAGAACAAGGTGCACGAGACGATTCTTGAGGTGAACCTCGGAGCGATGGTCGAGAACCTGAACGACTACCGCAGTCTGCTGCAACCCGAGACCAAGGTCGTCTGCATGGTCAAGGCTTCGGGCTATGGAGCCGGAGCCATCGAGATTGCACGCACGTTGCAGGAACATCATGTGGACTACTTGGCTGTTGCCGTTGCCGACGAGGGAGCAGACCTGCGGCGTGCCGGCATAACGGCAGACATATTGATAATGAACCCCGAGCAGACGGCGTTCAAGACGATGTTCGACCATAAGTTGGAGCCTGAGGTCTACAGCTTCGACCTGCTGCATGCACTCATCGGTGCAGCACGCAAGGAGGGCGTGGCAAACTTCCCCATACACGTGAAGCTCGATACCGGCATGCACCGCTTGGGCTTCCTGCCGGAGGAGGTACCGCAGCTCATCGAAGAGCTGAAGGCACAGGATGCCGTCATCGTGCGTTCGGTGTTCTCCCACTTCGTAGGCAGTGACTCGGCAGACTTCGATGCTTTCACACGGCATCAGATAGGTGTGTTCGATGCAGCGTCGTCACAGTTGCAGGCGGCGTTCAAGCATAAAATCCTGCGGCACATCTGCAACTCCGCAGGCATAGAGCGGTTCCCTGAAGCCCATTATGACATGGTGCGCCTCGGCATAGGACTGTATGGCATCAATCCGATAACAAATGCGGTGATGCACAATGTCAGCACGTTGCGCAGCACCATACTACAGATACATGACATCAAGGCCGACGAGACCGTGGGGTACAGTCGTCGCGGACACCTGACACGCGACTCGCGCATCGCTGCCGTACCTATAGGATATGCCGACGGACTGAACCGGCATCTCGGCAACGGACATGCCTACTGCCTTGTGAACGGACAGAAAGCACCCTATGTCGGCAACATCTGCATGGATGTCTGCATGATTGACGTGACGGACATCAACTGCCATGTGGGAGACTCGGTTGAGATCTTCGGCGACAACCTGCCGGTGACGGTGCTCTCCGACGTGCTTGAAACCATACCCTATGAGGTGCTGACAGGCATCTCGACACGTGTCAAGCGTGTGTACTACCAAAGTTGAAAAGGATATACATATAGACAACAAATAAATATAATCACTTTAAAATCATAACACATTATGGAAAACTTACTGTTATTTGCATTCCTGCCTTCAGGATCAGAGTGGATCATCATCGCGTTAATTATTCTGTTGCTCTTCGGCGGCAAGAAGATTCCTGAACTGATGAAGGGTCTTGGCAAGGGTGTCAAGAGCTTCAAGGACGGCGTGAACGAGGCAAAGGCCGAAATCAACGACGCTACGAAGGAGCTGGACAACACATCCGCGAGCGCACCCAAGAAATCAGACAACAACTGAGAGACGCATAGCGACACAAGAAACGGCAATGCACATTCCTGATGCTTGCAGCCGGTAGCCCGCAAGACGGGCTATCGGCTGTGAGACGGGAAGGGTGTGTGTCCAAAAACACGCGAGAGAGGCAGACACTTTAAGAGAGACTGAAAGACGAGAGACGAGACAGACAAGCAAATGGAAGACAAAGAACTGACTTTTTGGGAACACCTTGATGTCCTGCGTTGGGCATTGGTGCGTATTATAGTGGTGTGGTTTATCCTTGCCATAGGATTTTTCATTGCTATGCCTTCACTGTTTGATACGGTGATACTCGGTCCGTGCCACAACAACTTCATCTTCTATCAGTTCCTCCGCAGTATGGGCGAGACACTGCACCTCACGGGAGACTTCTTCACACAGGAGTTTGACATCAAGCTACAGAACATCAATCTTGCTGCTCCGTTCTTCGTCCATCTGTCCACCTCGTTCGTCCTCTCGCTCGTGGTGCTTGCACCTTATATATTATGGGAGATTTGGCTGTTCATACGTCCCGCGCTCTATGTCAATGAGTCGCGCGGTGTCAAGAAAGCCCTGCTTCTCGGTTCGGTGATGTTCTACATAGGTGTTGCCGTGGGCTACTTCGTCATCTACCCCATGACGCTGCGCTTCCTGTCTACCTACAACCTCAGTCCGGACATAGAAATCCTCATCTCCCTGAACTCCTATATCGACAACTTCATGACGCTGGTGCTCTGCATGGGTTTGGCATTCGAGCTTCCGCTTGTCACGTGGATACTCTCGCTGCTTGGCATCATCACGCGCGACACATTGCGTGAGTACCGTCGTCATGCGTTTGTCGTCATTGTCATTGTGGCTGCTGTCATAACTCCCACCGGCGATCCCTTCACACTCATGGCTGTTTCCCTGCCGCTGTACGCACTCTATGAACTGAGCATACTCATGGTGAAGGAGAAGAAGAACGACGATGACGACGATGAGGCAGACAAGCCTTCGACTGACAATGGCGGTGGTTCTGACAGTCCCAATGGCGGAGCTCCTGCGCAGAAAGCCATAGAGAAGAAGCCCGACGGTCCTTTGGATGGCGGCGATGCCAAGTCTCTGCCTGCGACAGAGGATAAGCCTGCTGCCGGTGATGACGGAGCTGCCGATGCGGCAACACCGGACGAGCCAAAGCCTGAAAAGAAAGAGAAATCCATATCGGAAGTACTCCGTGAACAGCGTGCGGCAGCACAGCGTGCCAAGAACGAGGCAAGCAACAGAGCCTTGCAAGAGCGCATAGATGCAGCTGCCAAGGCTGCGGCTGCAACAGGTACAGCCACAGCCGTTGCCGCTGATGCCAATGCGGAAGGTGCAGCACCGGCACTCACTGCCAATACGGAGCCTTCTGTGAAGGAGTCTTTGGCTGCTGCCGCAGAGACAACAGCGAAGAAAGCCAAGCGGGAACCGCGCATGGTGATCATCGACGACCAGATATTCTTCGAGGAATATCCCGATGAAGATACTCCGGCACCGCAGGACACACCGGCTGAAAAGCAAGAAGCACAGCCCGCTGAACCGTCTACGGAGGAACAACCAACAGAGCAGAAGGAACCAACGGAACCGACGGAGCAACCAAAGCCGGCTGAACAGGTAGAGCAGGTAGAATCATCGGAGCCGGTCGAATCAACGGCATCAACTGCGCCCACCAAGCCCGTTGAGCCTACAGATCCAACCACACCGGCCGAGCCGACAGAACCGGCAAAACCGCACATAGATTTTGGCGGAATAAAGTATGATCCCAACCGCTTCAAGCAGTAGGGAAATGTCAGAATAGAGGTGGTCTTACCTAATAGTGACTATGGCGAGTTGTGATTATACCTAATTCGTGCGATTGCCGAGGGCGGCGAAGCCCGCTACCTTTGCAGTGTCAGATTTGAATGAATTAGTTAGTCATAATTACGTAACCACTTTTATCAAGAAAAGATGACCCTTGCAGGCGCGATGTGAATCGGGATGCAGGGGTTTCTTTTTTTCGTACACAGCAACTTTTTCCCCGTGTTCATTGTCCTTACATGAATAATGAGTAATATTGCGAGAGAATTAACATAAAGAGAAAACATTACCGATTTATGAAGAAAGTTATAAGCACACAGAAGGCTCCGGCTGCCATAGGCCCGTACAGTCAGGCAATAGAAGTCAACGGCATGCTGTTCGTCTCAGGACAGATACCGGCAGACCCCGCAACAGGCAACATTGTGGAGGGTGGAATAACGGAGCAGACCACACAGAGCTTCTGCAACATCAAGGCCATACTGTCAGAGGCGGGCTACAGCATCGACAATGTCGTCAAGACGACGGTCTTCCTCAGCGATATGGACAACTTCGCCGCCATGAACGCCGTCTACTCGCAGCAGTTCAGCGGTGCTTTCCCTGCACGCAGTGCAGTGGCTGTCAAGACTTTGCCCAAGAATGTGCTGGTAGAGGTCGAGGTCATAGCCGTGAAATGACGGCGTGCCTTGTGTCCTGCGGTGACTATAATAGAAAGAGGAGACCATACACGTGGAGAAAGAACTGACGCTTAACGAGGTGTATCGTGCGTCGCATGTGCTGAAGAGCATCATACGCCGCACCGACCTTATCGCAGCACCATCCATACGCAAGGGTTGCGACATCCGCATCAAGCCGGAGAACCTGCAGGTGACGGGATCGTTCAAGGTTCGCGGAGCCAGCTACATGATTTCGCAACTGAGCGACGCGGAGAAGGAACGTGGCGTGATAGCCTGCTCGGCAGGCAATCATGCGCAGGGCGTGGCTCTTGCGGCATCGCGCAGTGGAATAAAGTCCGTCATCTGTCTTCCCGAAGGTGCTCCCATCTCGAAGGTTGAGGCTACACGTCACTATGGCGCGGAGATTTGTCTTGTGCCCGGTGTCTATGATGATGCCTACCGCCGTGCGTTGCAACTCAAGGAGGAGAAAGGGCTGACGTTTGTGCATCCGTTCGATGACCCGCAGGTGATAGCAGGGCAGGGGACGATAGCTTTGGAAATCCTGAACGACATGCCCGATGTGGACTGCATAATAGTTCCCGTAGGTGGCGGCGGACTGATAAGCGGCGTGGCATACGTCGCCAAGCAGCTCAATCCGGCAATCAAGATATATGGCGTACAGGCCGAGGAAGCTCCGAGCATGGTCGACAGCCTGCGTGACGGTCGCATAGAGAGGCTCGACAGCGTTTCCACCATTGCCGACGGCATTGCTGTGAAAGAGCCTGGTAAGCATACCTTTGAATACTGCCGGCGTTATGTCGACGAGGTTGTCACCGTCAGCGAGGACGAGATATGTGCAGCCATACTGCATCTGTTGGAGAAGCACAAGCTGATATCTGAAGGTGCCGGAGCCGTCAGTGTCGCAGCTGCCATGTTCGGGCACGTGCCTGTCGAAGACAAGCACACCGTCTGTCTGGTCAGTGGCGGTAACATCGATGTCAACTTCCTGAGCCGTATCATCAGCCGTGGACTCCTGAAGAGCGGTCGCCAGTGTACGCTGGTGCTCGAGTTGCCCGACAAGCCCGGACAGCTGCTTGAGGTGGTGCAGGTCATTTCGAGCACGGGAGCAAACATCACCTCGTCACTGCACGAGCGCACGGCATCCGTGGCAAATGTCAACTCCTGCTATCTGCGCATATCCATGGAGACGCGCGACCATGCCCATGTCGACGAAATCAAGAAAGCTCTCAAGCAGAAAGGTTTCAAGGTGGTGGAATGAAACGCGCGAAGACACATATCGCAACCTGTCTGCTTGCGCTGGCGGCGGTGATAGCCATCGGCGGATGTTCAGACCATATATCGCAGTCGGCAGAGCTTGACACGACGGAAGTGCAATCAAGACTCGTCAGCTTCTGCCTCATGTCTGAGGACGACGGCACGGACAGTACGTCCGGCTTCTCCACCCGTGCTGCGGTGAAGAATTATGCCAAGTTCCTCACGCTTGCCTTGTTCGATGAGGACGGGGCGAAGAAGTATGAGGTGCAGCAGAAAACCTCGGACTCCGGCTTCGGGACTGTGAAAGAACTGATTGACTTCGGTACTTACACGGTCGTGGTCGTTGCAAACAACGGTGATGACTTCTATGTGGTCAACTCACCGTCAAGCGTCACGCTCCCGACGAGTACCGCCAAGGTTTTTGACACCTTCTGCTATGCCGGCAAGATTGAAATATCCGGCACATCGTCATCTGCCATACCGATAGAGTTGAAGCGAGCAGTCTCTGCCATAGGAGTGCAGCTGACAGACACGTCAGTCCCCGACAACTTCGACCATTTCAGGTTTGAACTCACGGGTGGAAGCACTGTGCTGAACCCCACTACGGGCTACGGGGCGAGTGCTGTGCCGCAGGTGGCAGACGTGAGCTATAACAGCACGGCCTCCCAGCACGGCCTCTTTACTTTCCCCGTTAAGGACAATGACGGTGGCGTGACGTTCAAGGCTTCTGCCATCGGCAAGGACGGCAGCACCATTGTCAGCTATTCGTTTGACCACCTGACGGCTGCTCCCAAGACGATGATTGTGTTCAAAGGCGAGTTCTTTGTCAAAGGCTTCGAGGTGTCATTGCCAAACAGTGAAACCACCTGGACCACCGACGAGCAGTCGCTACACCAATGAAGCCGTCGGCACTCATATCGTGCTTTGCCGGACTTCTTCTGACTGCGGCATTGTCTGTATGTGGTTGTCAGAATTCTGTCCCACAGGATCAGGACATTGTTGTGCCGTCCGACGACGACAAGACGGATGAGCCGTATAATGTCTGTCTCGCCATCATCGGCTATGAGGACACGCGCTTCGGCTCCACGAAAGCCGATGCCGGAGGGTTGGCAGATGTGTGTGCGCGTGTTGATGCACAGGTGTTCGATGCTGCGGGCAGCCGTGTCAAGAAGGTGTCCCTCACGGCAGATGATGATGCGGCAAGTCTCGACACGTTGAGATTCAGTCTTCCTGACGGCGACTATCAGATTGTGATACTGGCTCACAGCTGTGCGGGTGCTCCCACGTTCTCGTCGCCGGAAAGGATTACCTTTCCGAACAACAAAGTCACCGACACACTGTATAAATACCTCACTCTTACAGTCAACGGATCGTCCGTTCAGCAGCAGGATGTGGTGCTGACGCGTGCTGTCGCCGCATTTCTTCTGACCCTCGTGGAGGATAAGCCTGATGCTGTCTCCAGCCTGAAGTTCTACTATACAGGGGGCAGCAGCACGTTCAATGCCGTTACGGGATATGGTTGCGTCAACTCGCGGCAGACGGAGATACGCGACATCTCTGCCGCCACGGGGCAGACCACTTGTATGGTCTATACCTTTCCGCACGAAGAGTCCGGTGTCCTTGATGTCACCGTCACGGCTCTTGATAAGTCTGGAGACACCATAGCCACGGGTAAGATTGCGGATGTGGAGATAAGGCGCAGCTATATCTCTGCCTATGAAGCGAGTGGCTTCTATACGCCTGCTTCGGAAGAAGGGCAGCAACAGCCGTCGTTCACTATCACCGTTGACGGAGAGTGGGAGAAAGACGAGCATACGCTCGTCCCCTGATTGCTGCCTGCCGGTCTTATTCGCGTTCGATCTTTATCAGTGCTCCGGTGTTCACGTCGAACAGCACCTTGGTTGTGGAGTTCCTGTTGAACAGCAGTGCAGCCAGATACTCCTTCGTGCCGAATTGCGTCAGTGCCACCTCTTCTGTCATCAGCGGCTTGTGCCCGTAGGTCAGCTTCACCTCGGCTTGCCCCGGCACGTTGTATGCTATGCCGTCCAACTTCTTCTTGTCATCCGTCACCTCTTCTGCGGGTGCCGCTATGGTGTTCTCGTTCCTGATGCTTATCAGCACCGGCTCGCCCGAAAGGTCGTCCTTATCGACTATGCCGAGCTTCTTCGAGAAGCGGAATACCACCTCGTCTGTCATCTCGCTCGGTTCTATGCGCAGTTCTGCGGTATGTGTCTCCGAACGCTCCACCCCGCTGAACATCTGTGTCAATGCCGCCTCCTGCTTGTCAAGATTGTCGAGCATTATCTGTAGCTGTCCGCCATCCTTTGGCGTGTTGTCGGCATTGCCGCTTATCAGGTCGCGCTTGCTCTCGCGCAGGCTGAAGATTTCCCTCGATATCAGCTCCGCCATCTTGGCGTGCGAGCTTGCCATCAGCATCTCTTCTGTCATGTACTGGCGGGGATCGGGCACGGCAGCCTGCGTGTTCTCCTCTGTGATGGCACCGTTGCCGGACGTTATGCCGGAGAACGGCATATTGATGGAGCGCACAATGCCGTCTTCCGTCAGCTCCATCAGCGGTGCCGTGGTGCGGTCTTTCATCTCCACGAAGTAAATGTTGTCGGCATCGGGCACGCCGATGATTTGCATGCTCACGCCGTCCAAGGTCCAGTATGTCTCGGCTTCCTGCTTCACGTTGTTCAGGCGCATATATCGCTCGGCGTAGCGGCAGAACTCTCCCGGCTCGTAGCTGTGTTTGGTCGCTTTCACCTTCAACAGTATCTCCGTGCGCGGCAGCATGTATGTCACGCCGTATTTCTTGCCGTACTGCACGCCTGTGGTGACCTGTGTCTGTGCCTTGAGACCGGCTACGGACAGCAGGCACAAAGCTATGGTTGATAGTAGTATTCTCATGTCTGTTCTTTTACGTAAGTTTGCTGTTTCTGAAAATCTCACGGACTACAAAAATAATAAAATCCATCGTTGGGCAGATACTGCCGCCCTCTCCGTTTGGGAATATTAACAGCAAGGCACATGAAATTTAATATTGTAATTGTTGCAAATGTGTTAACCTCTTCTTATCTTTGTGACGTGATAATGACGGACAGAGCGTCCTGATGACTATAAACCAACTAAAAACCTAAGAGTAATTATGGCTAAGACTAAGTATTCGGGCACCCAGACCGAGAAGAATCTGGAAGCAGCATTTGCCGGAGAGAGCCAGGCACGCAACAAGTACACGTACTTTGCATCCAAGGCAAAGAAGGAAGGCTTTGAGCAGATTGCAGAGCTGTTCCTCAAGACTGCCGACAATGAGAAGGAGCATGCCAAGATGTGGTTTAAGGAATTGAACGGCATTGGCGATACGGCAGAGAACCTGGCTGCAGCAGCGGCAGGCGAGAACTATGAGTGGACAGACATGTACGAAGGCTTTGCCAAGACTGCCGAGGAAGAGGGTTTCACGGTATTGGCGAAGAAGTTCCGCATGGTTGCCGCCATCGAGAAGCGTCATGAGGAGCGTTACCGTGCACTGCTCCACAATGTGGAGGCGCAGGAGGTATTTGCCAAGAGCGAGGTGAAGGTATGGGAATGTCGTAATTGCGGACACATCGTGGTAGGGGAGAAAGCTCCCGAGGTTTGCCCCGTATGTGCGCATCCGAAGGCATACTTTGAAGTCCACATGGACAACTTCTAAGTCTGTTGCCACATCCGTGTGGCAGTGAAAGTGCTGAGGCTCATCGGCGCAGGCGGAATATCCGTCGTGTGCCGGTGAGCCTCAGTTCTCTATTCTGCCGACAGGAGGAAGTCGTCGACATTGTCCGGCGTAATGACCTTGAAGCCGGCATCGGGATAACTCCTCTTGAATGTGTCAGGCTCTTTCACCTTTGCCTTGGAGATGTTCCATTTCATCTCCGCAGCTTGCAGGTGTCCCTCACGCTCCTCTATATAGTCTATCTCGTTTTGTTGTTGTGTGCGCCAGAACCGGGAGCTTGCAGTTATATGCCGGTTATTGAGCATCTTCAGCCTTTCGGCAATGACGAAGTTCTCCCACAATGCACCGGTATCTGTGCGGCTTTCCACCATCTGGAAGTTTGATATTACCGCATTGCGTATTCCGAGATCCCAGAAATAGATTTTCCTGCTCTTCTTCAGCTCGTTCCGCAGATTGCGTGAGAAGCTGGCAAGCCTGAATATCACGTAGTTCTGTTCCAAGATGCCGACATACTTCTCCACTGTCTTGGGATCGAGACCGACCAACTGTCCGACTTCGTTGAACGACACCTGCTCACCAATTTGATATGCAAGGGCCTGAAGCAGCTTGACCACCTTGTCGGACTTGTTGATGTTCTCGAGTGCAAGTATGTCTTTATACAGATAGCTGTCTGATAACTCCTGGAGGACTTCACGCTCCTCTCCTGGCGAAGTCACCACTTCGGGGTAGAAGCCGTAGACCATACGGTGCGGAATCATGCGGTGCTCGTCCAGCAGTCCCGAATGGCTCGCCATTTCCTGATATGACAGCGGGAGCATAAGGAACTCACGCTTCCTGCCTGTCAGAGACTCCTGCACACCGGCAGCCAACTGAAACGAAGAACTGCCGGTGGCTATGACCTGCACGTCGGGCATTTGGTCGGTCACCAACTTCAGGCGCAGACCTATGTCGCGAATGCGTTGTGCCTCGTCTATGATGAGCCAACGGTTGTTCCCGATGATTGTACGGAGGCGGGTGGACGTAATATCCTCAAACAGACGCTGAATGTCAAGGTCGTCCCCGTTCATCCATAAAACGCCGTCGCGGTTGTCAAACAAGGAGTGGAGCAGGGTGGACTTCCCCACTTGGCGTGCACCATAGATGATGATGGCCTTTCCCCTGCCTATGAATGTCTCTATCCGCTGTCTTTGCTCCCGCTCAATCATATTAGTGTGATGTCATAACCGTATTCCGACAGCCGCAAAGGTAAGTATAAT
Organism: Streptococcaceae bacterium; assembly: GCA_963607015.1. Lineage (GTDB taxonomy): Bacteria > Bacteroidota > Bacteroidia > Bacteroidales > Bacteroidaceae > Bacteroides. The sequence goes on along the minus strand of CAVDAU010000045.1, from coordinate 535 downwards.
GGTGCCGATTCCAAAATTATTATAAGATTTTTGGAATCCATTCCAAAATTATTATAAGTATTTGGGAATCCAATCCAATATTCTTATAAGATTTTTGGAATTGCTTCTTGCTTCCCCCGTTATAACTTGTGGTTTGGTTCTTTGGATATAAACCGTCAGACCGTACAAAGAGCCTGATGCCGAGGAACATGACAGCCGTCTCTGCCTTACATGACGGACGAAAACACGTATCATAACGGCAGCAATGATTCTCGAAGCCGCTTGAAGTCGTTCGAGGAGTAGGCATAAGTTCTTTCACATCGTTCGATGTGAGCATTCACAACGGTCGATGTGAACACTCACAACGTTCGATGTGAACGTTCACAACGGTCGATGTGAGACGACTTCAGCCGGCTGCTGACACGACTTATGCCGTCTCCTAACATAACTTAGATTAGCTGCCCGCATGACATCTGACGCTGAGGGATATGACTTCTGACCTCTACGCTTATGTTTGAAATGGCAAAGTCTTATGTTTGAAAGTGCCAACGCAAAC
>CAVDAU010000044.1:11944-13601 GCA_963607015.1 Streptococcaceae bacterium | reverse complement strand
CATAATAGATATAACTATATTCAAGAAGTAGGTATATCATTACCGGCACTATATCAAAAACTTAACAAACAGAAAATACTATATCCTTATGGTGGTACAGACTTTGGAAGTTTTTTAATGTTCATACTATAATAAGCAAAATAACAAAATGGCAACAGAATTTAGATATTTGACATTTTCTGTTTTCGACATCAGTGATTTTGGAAAATTCACTGATGCCGTAATAAGTCTATTTGATAAAGAACTAAGACTTCAAAAAGCTAAGCTTCTTATTGAGATTCCTAATTTTGAAGAATACATCAATCCTAAGAGTGGAGGGGCGCATTTGCCAAAATTCTGTTTTTGGAAAAATAGCATGTATCCGAATAAAGTGTTTTTTATATCCAATTATGAGGATGGGCTATCGAACGTATGCAGGGCAATACAGAGGCGTTTAAAATGCAGTTGTGTTATGTGTGCTTTATCCGAAGGAATAAAAAATCCTTTTTACAAGTTTTATTATTCAAATTCTTCCTTTGAAGAGCGATTAGTTCAAGCATACAAAGATTCCAAATGGGTATTCTATGAAGAAGGAACACCACTTCTTATAGAGGATACGGTTTATTACGGGAATAGATTTATCAAGGATAGATTAAACAATAGAATAATTAAAGAGTATATGCTAAAATTAGGGATAGATATATCTTTGATTGATACTCATATAATTGATAGTTTGGTATTTATTCGGGAGAAATGGTAAATCAACTTCATTGAGTATGATTTTATAGGGCGTAATGCCAAAAAATCCTTAAAACAAAGAGATTTTATTGTATTTTCAATAAATTGTTGTATTTCTGCAATCGACAAGAGTTGCTTGACGAGCAAACGTATGTAAATTGCAGAAAATAGAACCGTTGCCAAATCATTACCTCCATTGAGGAGAGACACTTATAAATCGCTCATTCTAAGCTATTCGGCAGATTTTAGTAGAATTTCAAAAAAAAGATTCGATGGGAGACACATGTCCCCCACCCCCACGGTGCGCCCGTCCGTAACCGGCTGCCGCAGACGACTACTTCTTCTCCTTGAGTATGTCGCGAATCTCTGTGAGCAGCTGCTCTTCCTTGGTCGGTTCCGGCGGTGCCGGAGCGGCGGGAGCAGGCTCCTGAACCTTGGTGCGGCGCATCAGGGTCGTCAGAATCTTGATGACCGCAAAGATGCAGGCGGCAATGATCAGGAAATCGACCACGTTCTGGATGAAGCTGCCGTAGTTGAGCGTTGCAGCTTCCTTGATGACATTGCCGGCTTCGTCCCTGGTCTCGGGCTTGATGACCCACTTCAGTCCAGTGAAGTTCACGCCGCCAATCAGCAGTCCGATGAGCGGCATCATGACATCGCTGACCAGCGAGGTGATGATCTTTCCGAACGCGCCTCCAATGATGACACCCACTGCCATGTCGACCACGTTGCCCTTCATGGCAAAATCCTTGAAATCCTGTAAAAGCTTGTGCATATACGAATTAAAAACTATTAAATGTTGATTCAGGGACGAATGTAAAAACAAATTCATATATTTGCACCGCAAAAGCGGAAATATATTTTTTCCGTGTGGTGTTGCAGGTGGTGCGGAGCCGCAATGAGGCAGAGACGCACGCCAAGCATCAGAAAAGACAAAACA
>CAVDAU010000044.1:0-11882 GCA_963607015.1 Streptococcaceae bacterium | reverse complement strand
AAATTGGTATTAACGGATTCGGCCGCATCGGTCGTTTCGTGTTCCGTTCCACAGTAGAGGCTGCGAACGCAAAGGATGTAGTAGTAGTAGGTATCAACGACCTGTGCCCTGTAGATTACATGGCTTACATGCTGAAGTATGACACAATGCACGGCCAGTTCGACGGCACAATCGAGGCTGACGTTGAGAAGAGCGAGCTGATCGTAAACGGCAACCACATCCGCGTAACGGCAGAGCGTGACCCCGAGAACCTGAAGTGGGACGAGGTTGGTGCTGAGTATGTGGTTGAGTCGACAGGTCTCTTCCTTGCAATGGACAAGGCTGAGAAGCACCTGAAGGCCGGCGCAAAGTACGTCGTTCTGTCTGCTCCCTCAAAGAAGGGTGAGGACGGCCGTCAGGCTGACATGTTCGTATGCGGTGTGAACACCGACAAGTACGCCGGTCAGAAGATCGTTTCCAACGCATCTTGCACAACAAACTGCTTGGCTCCTATCGCTAAGGTCCTGAACGACAACTTCGGCATCGAGACAGGTTTGATGACAACCGTTCACTCCACAACAGCTACACAGAAGACCGTTGACGGTCCTTCAATGAAGGATTGGCGTGGTGGCCGTGCCGCTTCAGGCAACATCATCCCGTCTTCTACAGGTGCTGCAAAGGCTGTAGGCAAGGTTATCCCTGAACTGAACGGCAAGCTGACAGGTATCTCGATGCGTGTCCCGACTTTGGATGTATCTGTTGTCGACCTGACTGTCAACCTGAAGAAGCCCGCTACAAAGGAGGCTATCTGCGCTGCAATGAAGGCTGCTTCTGAGGGCGAGTTGAAGGGTATCCTGGGCTACACAGAGGACGCTGTGGTTTCTTCAGACTTCCTTGGCTGCCCGTTGACTTCTATCTTCGACGCAAACGCAGGCGTTTACTTGACAGACAACTTCGTGAAGGTTGTTTCATGGTATGACAACGAGATCGGCTACTCTCACAAGGTTGTCGACCTGATCAAGATCATGAAGAAGCACAACGGCTAAGACGTTCGTTAAAATATCATATTAAATGGGCGTCCTTAACGGGGTCGCCCATTTTTTTTCGCACTTTTGCATATTCAAGACGCAAGTACACTAACGTTCCATTTCTATTATATACAAGAACCGAGAATGACAACGGAGCAGACAACGAATCCTTTCTTCCTGCCTTATGACACGCCACACGGCACTGTGCCCTTCGACAAGATCGGCACCTGCCACTTCGAGCCGGCAATCAGAAAGGGCATAGAGCAGCACGACAACGAGATAAAAGCCATCACCGACAACCCGGAACAGCCCACGTTCAGAAACACAATAGAGGCATACGAAATGTCCGGACGTCTGCTGGAGCGCGTCATGACCGTGTTTGAAAATCTGCTGAGTGCCGACACCAACGACGAACTGCAGGAGTTGGCCAACAAGCTGATGCCGGTACTGAGCAATCACTACAACGACGTAAGTCTCAACAAGGAGCTGTTTGCACGGGTAAAGGCGGTCTACGACAACCGCACAAGTGAAACCCTCGATGCCGAACAGAACAAACTGCTCGACGACACCTACAAGGGCTTTGCACGGGGCGGAGCCAACCTGCCGGACACGGACAAGAAGACCTTGCGCGAGCTTTCCGAGAGCCTTAGCCTGTTGTCATTGCAGTTCAGCAACGACCTGCTGAAGGACACGAACACATACAAGCTGAATCTCACGGACAGGACACAGATAGCCGGTCTGCCTGACGGCATTGTGGAGGCGGCGGCAGAAGCTGCTGCCGAAGACGGACAAAGCGGATGGACGTTCACGCTGAACGCCCCGAGCTATGTGCCATTCATGACATACGCCGACGACCGCGAGTTGCGCCATACACTCTATGTGGCATACAACACACGATGCACGCATGGCGACACGCAGGACAATACCGGCACCGTGCGGCAGATCGTGAACCTGCGCATGCAGGTGGCACAGCTCTTGGGATATAAGACCTATGCCGACTACGCACTGGAGAACCGCATGGCACACGACAGCCGTAACGTCTACCGTCTTTTGGATGAACTGCTCGAGGCCTATATGCCTACGGCCGAAGACGAGGTGAAGGAAGTACAGGCATTGGCCCGCGAGATGGAGGGCGACGACTTCACGCTGATGCCCTGGGACTGGAGCTACTACTCACACAAGCTGAAGGAGCGCAGGTTCAATATCGACAATGAGAAGCTGCGCCCGTATTTCGAGCTTGGCAACGTGATAAACGGCGTGTTCGGACTTGCAACACGCCTGTACGGAATAACGTTCAAGGAGAACAAGGACATTCCCGTCTATCATCCCGATGTCAGGGCATACGACGTGACGGACAAGGACGGTTCGTTCCTCGCCGTGCTCTATGCCGACTTCCACCCGCGTGCGGGCAAGCAGTCAGGGGCATGGATGACGAGCTACAAAGGACAGTGGAAAGACACGTCTACAGGTGAGAACAGCCGCCCGCACGTGTCGTTGGTGATGAACTTCACCAAGCCTACGAAGGACAAACCCGCACTGCTGACGTTCGACGAAGTGACCACCTTCCTGCACGAGTTCGGCCACAGCCTGCACGGGATGTTTGCAGACACGCACTACGGAAGCCTGAGCGGCACCAATGTCTATTGGGATTTCGTGGAGCTGCCTTCACAATTCATGGAGAACTTCGCCACGGAGAAAGAGTTCCTGCACACCTTTGCCCGACACTACAAGACCGGCGAACCGATTCCCGACAGTATGGTGCAGGCACTGAAGGACTCGGAGAACTTCAACGTGGCGTATGCCTGCATGCGTCAGGTCGGCTTCGGGCTGCTCGACATGGCTTGGTACACGCGCACAGAGCCTTTCGACGGTGATGTCATGGCCTACGAGCAGGAGGCGTGGAAGCGCGCGCAGCTGCTGCCACATGTCGAGGGGACGTGCATGAGCACGCAGTTCTCCCACATCTTCGCCGGCGGATATGCTGCCGGATACTACAGCTACAAGTGGGCAGAGGTGCTCGATGCCGATGCTTTCGCCCTGTTCAAGCAGAAGGGACTGTTCGATGCGGAAGTCGCGTCGTCGTTCAGGGAGAACATCCTGTCGCGCGGCGGCACCGAAGACCCCATGACGCTGTACAAACGCTTCCGCGGACAAGAGCCCACGATTGACGCATTGTTGGAACGAAACGGATTGAAGAAATGAGAAGAACAGCAAGACGCACCGCGTCACTCATTGCCGCAGTAGCACTGATGTTGCTCGCCATGCCGATGCTGACAGCCTGCGACAACGAGGACGACATAAAAGAAATCTTTACCGGCAAGGTATGGAAACTCAGCTACATCTACGCCGAAGGAGCATACAGCATCCCGATAGATTTCTGGGAAGGCGACGCGGCCAAGGAAGAGGCAAGCCGCACGCTGCGCGACGTGGAGGGAAACTACATTGTCGAGTTCAGCGGCGCAGAGATGGACGGCGTGTTCAAGGGTTCGGTGAACGGGCGCATAGTCAACTCCACATTCTCCGGACAATGGCAAGCCGATGCCGCCACGCATACGCTGACGATAAGCAACCTGACCTTCGGCGGCAATGCCGAGACAGACGTGCAGGCGGTGAACTTCAAGCGCGGATTGCAGAACGTCTACCGATATACGGGCGACTCGAACGGACTGTACCTGCACTACAAGGAGAACACCATGGAGCGCGTGCTGGCACTGTTCGTCTCAAAGACCAAGTGAAAAAAATACGGGAGGTGAAGCATGGACGGACAACAGACAGACAACAGGAAACAGCACGACCTTGACAGACGCTACCTGCGCATGGCCATGATATGGTCGGAGAACTCATACTGCAAACGCCGTCAGGTGGGAGCACTGATTGTCAAGGACAAGATGATCATTTCCGACGGCTACAACGGCACGCCATCGGGATTTGAGAACATGTGTGAGGACGATAACGGCGTCACCAAGCCCTACGTGCTCCATGCCGAGGCCAACGCCATAACCAAGATTGCCCGCTCGGGCAACAACAGCGAAGGCTCCACGCTCTATGTCACCGACGCTCCGTGCATCGAGTGCTCGAAGCTGATAATCCAGTCGGGCATAAAGCGTGTGGTATACTCGCGCCAGTACCGTCTCGACGACGGCATCAAGCTGTTGCAGAGAGCCGGCATAGAGGTGCTGAACGTGGACACAAGCGGCGACGCTGATGACGGGCAGGACAACGGGAAACAACAATAATCGGTAAAAAGCAGAAAGGCTACACACAAAATGTCAACGAAGAAGAGCACACGGTTCATACCATTGATAATCGCGTTCAGCGTGGTGCTGGGCATACTCATCGGGACGTTCTATACCAAGCACTACGGCGGCAACCGCCTCGGCATAATCAACGGCTCGTCAAACAAGCTGAACGCACTGCTGCACATCGTGGAAGACCAGTACGTGGATACCGTCAACATCGGCCTGCTGGTGGAAGACGCCATGCCGCAAATACTTGCGGAGCTTGACCCCCACTCCGTCTACATACCGGCGCAGAACGTCGAGGAGGTCAACTCCGAGCTGGAGGGCAGCTTCAGCGGCATAGGCATACAGTTTGTCATCGATGCCGACACCATACACATAAACAGCGTCATCGACGGAGGGCCGTCTGCAAAGGTCGGCATCATGGCCGGCGACCGCATCGTGATGGTCGACGACAGCCTGTTTGTCGGGGACATAGTCAACGAGAGGACTGCCAAGGCACACCTGAAAGGCCCTAAAGGCACGCAGGTCAAGCTCGGCATAAAGCGGTCGGGAGAGAAAGGGCTGCTCGACTTCGTGGTGACGCGCGGCGACATTCCGCAGAACACGGTCACGGCGACCTACCTCACCGACGACGGTTTCGGCTACATCAAGATCGACAAGTTCGGACGCAACACCCACGTGGAGTTGCTCAACGCCATTGCGCTGCTTAACCATAAGGGATGCAAGGGCTTCATCATCGACCTGCGCGACAACGTCGGCGGCTATATGGATGCAGCCATACGCATGGTCAACGAGTTCCTGCCGGAGGGCCGGCTGATAATGTTCGCACAGGGACGCAAGTATCCGCGCATCGAAGAATATGCCAACGGCACCGGCAGTTGCCAGAACGCGCCGATGGTGGTTCTCATAAACGAAAGCTCGGCATCGTCGAGCGAAATCTTTGCGGGGGCGATACAGGACAACGACCGTGGCACAATCATAGGCCGCCGCTCGTTCGGCAAGGGACTGGTGCAACAGCCCATCGACTTCAGCGACGGCTCGGCGATACGCCTGACCATCGCACGCTACTACACGCCCTCGGGCCGCTGCATACAGCGGCCGTACAGCAACGGCAAGGACGAGGACTATGAGCGCGACTGGCTGACACGCTATCAGCACGGCGAGTTCTTCTCGGAAGACAGCATCAAGCAGAACACCGACGACATCTACCACACGCGCATCGGACGCACCGTCTACGGCGGCGGCGGCATCATGCCCGACGTCTTCGTCCCGCAGGACACCACGGGCGTGTCGTCCTACCTCATAGAAGTCAGCAACAAGGGACTCATATCGCGCTTCGGCTTCAGCTACGGAGACAAGAACCGCGAGACGCTGAGCAAGCTGGCCGACGAGGCGGAGATGGAACGCTACCTGCAGAAGCAGAACATCGTGGGACAGTTCATAGGCTATGCCGATGCCAAAGGCATAAAGAGGCGCAATCTGCTGATACGCAAGTCCCACAAACTGCTTGAGAGGTATCTCTGCGCGAACATCATCAGCAACATCCTCGGCAACGAACAGTACGTGAAGTTCTGGAACAAGACCGACAACACGTTCCTCCGCGCAGTGGAAATCCTCAAGGACGGGAAATCCTTCCCCGAGGCTCCGCAGGCCGATGTCCCCACGGAGCAGCAAACCGGACTATGATGACGAAAGACGAACTGCGCCGGCACATCCGGAGGCTGAAGTCGCAGACCGACGGCACGGTGCTCCGCGCCGAGTCGCGGCGGGTGCTGGAGCCGGTAGAGCGCGATGCCGACTTCCTTGCGGCAGACACTGTGCTGCTCTACTGGTCATTGCCCGACGAGGTGGACACCCATGACTTCGTGCGCCGGTGGGCACGGCGCAAGCACGTGCTGCTGCCGAAGGTGAGCGGCGACGAGCTTGAGCTTGCGACATACCGTGGCGACGAAGACCTGCGTGCAGGGTCATTCGGAATAATGGAACCCGCGGGGGCGACGTTCACCGACTACGGACAGATAGCGTTTGCCGTCATTCCGGGCATGGCGTTCGATGCCTCGGGACACCGCCTTGGGCGCGGCAAGGGATACTACGACAAGCTGCTGCCCAAGCTCGTGAATGCCCGCAAGGCCGGCGTGTGCTTTTCATTCCAGATGCTGGAAAACCTCGTCACTGAACGCCACGACTTCACCATGGACAAAGTATTCTTCCCGCAGCAAAATCCGTAACCCCAATCGGAGTAATCCGCATTATCAAGACGAATAATGCGCATTATCAGAGCAAATAATCCGCATTATCAGGGCGAATAATGCGCATTATCGGAGCAAATAATGCGCATTATCAGGGCAAATAATCCGCATTATCGGAGCAAATAATGCGCATTATCGGAGCAAATAATCCGCATTATCGGGGACATTAATGTCTCGTGGCATTACGATTAATGTCTCGTGGCATTACGATTAATGTCTCCGGGCATTACGATTAATGTCGTGCTTGTGCGTCCATGGTGCGCATCCCAAAAAACAAAATAGTGTCAAAAGCAGAAAGGAAACCACGGCATCGGTACTGATTTAGGCCATAAAACACTACCTTTGCGGACAATTCCGGTGCTCCCGTGCATCGAAAAGACTGAAAACTAACTTATTCTTAACGAGATATGAACGACAAGAGCTTGATGACCCTCGCGGCAGACAACATAAGGATACTCGCTGCATCGATGGTCGAGAAAGCAAAATCCGGACACCCCGGAGGCGCGATGGGTGGAGCCGACTTTATCAATGTGCTTTACTCCGAATTTCTGACCATAGACCCCGACGACGGCGCATGGATGTCGCGCGACCGTTTCTATCTGGACCCCGGACACATGTCGCCGATGCTCTATACCGAACTGATGCTGATGGGCTACTACACGATGGACGACCTTCAGCACTTCCGCCAGTGGAGGAGCTGCACGCCGGGACACCCCGAGCGCGACCTCAAGCACGGCATAGAGAACACCTCGGGCCCGCTGGGACAGGGACACACCTACGCCGTCGGTGCCGCCATTGCGGCGAAGTTCCTGAAAGCCCGCTTCGGAAACGTGATGGACCAGACGATATATGCCTACATCTCCGACGGCGGCATACAGGAAGAGATTTCGCAGGGCGCGGGACGTGTGGCAGGCACTCTCGGGCTTGACAACCTGATAATGTTCTACGACGCAAACGACGTGCAGCTGTCCACCGACACCAAGGACGTGACGACAGAAGACACGGCGATGAAATACAGGGCTTGGGGATGGAAGGTGCTGACCATCGACGGCAACGATGCCGACGAGATACGCCGCGCACTGAAAGAGGCAAAGGCGGAGACCGAACGCCCCACGCTCATAATCGGACACACCGTGATGGGCAAAGGCGCACGACGCGCCGACGGGACAAGCTACGAGGCATGCTGCGCCACACACGGTGCACCGCTGGGCGGCGATGCCTACACGAACACCATCAAGAACCTCGGCGGCGACCCCGCTGACCCGTTCAAGGTATTCCCCGAGGTGGAGCAGATGTATGCCCGCCGGCGGGAAGAACTGCGACAGGCGGTTGCAGCCAAGCGTGCCGAGACAGCCAAGTGGGCAAGCGAAAATCCCGAGCCGGCACGGACGCTGGACACCTACTTCAGCGGCAAAGCCCCGAAGATTGACTGGAGCAAGATCGAACAGAAGCGCAATGTGCCGACACGCAACGCGTCGGCTGTGTGCCTCGGACTGCTGGCAGAACAGGTCGGCAACATGGTCGTGGCATCCGCAGACCTCTCGAACTCGGACAAGTCGGACGGCTTCCTCAAGAAGACACACTCCTTCACCAAGGGCGACTTCAGCGGAGCTTTCTTCCAGGCAGGAGTGTCAGAACTGACGATGACGTGCATCTGCATGGGCATGTGGCTGCACGGAGGCATCATACCCGCCTGCGCCACGTTCTTCGTGTTCTCTGACTACATGAAACCGGCCATGAGAATGGCGGCACTGATGGAAGTGCCGATAAAGTTCATCTGGTCGCACGATGCCTTCCGCGTCGGCGAAGACGGCCCCACACACCAGCCCATCGAGCAGGAGGCACAGGTGCGCCTGCTGGAAAAGATGAAGAACCACAGCGGCAGGAACTCCATGCTCGTGCTCCGTCCGGCAGATGCCGACGAGGTGACGGTGGCCTGGCAGATGGCAATGGAGAACATGGACACGCCGACGGCACTGATCTTCTCACGGCAGACGGTGGAGAGCCTGCCCGAAGGCAACGACAGCGAAGGCGTGCGCAAGGGTGCATACATCGTGAACGGCTCTGACGAGCAGCCCGATGTTGTCATGGTCGCTTCGGGTTCGGAGGTGTCTACCCTCATCGAGGGCAGCAAGCTGCTCCGCAAGGACGGCATCAGGACACGCATCGTGTCGGCACCGTCGGAAGGCCTGTTCCGCAGCCAAAGCAAGGAATATCAGGAGTCGGTGATCCCCGCCGGTGCCAAGAAGTTTGCCCTGACAGCCGGCATACCAATCAGCATGCTGGGTCTTGTTGGCAACGAAGGCAAGATATGGGGACTGGGCATGTTCGGATATTCGGCTCCCTACACGGTGCTCGACGAGAAGTTCGGCTTCACGGCAGAGAACGTGTATAAGCAGGTAAAGGAAATGTTCTAACACAAGAATACGGAAACGAAGATGATTGAAACAGGAATGATAGGCCTCTGTTCGGATCATGCCGGCTACGAGCTGAAGGAATTTGCGAAGAAGTGGCTCGAGGCGAAAGGACTGCAATGCACGGACTTCGGCACATACAGCACCGACAGTTGTGACTATCCGGACTTCGCCCACAGACTGGGAGAAGCCATAGCGGACGGCATGTGCCGTATGGGCGTGGCTGTCTGCGGCACCGGCAACGGAATAAGCATGACGCTCAACAAGCATGCCGAGGTGCGTGCAGCCCTGTGCTGGACCACGGAGATTGCGGCACTGGCACGCCAACACAACGATGCCAACGTGCTGGTCATGCCCGGACGCTTCATCACGGCCGGCGAAGCGGAGAAGATCCTGGAGACATTCATGGACACGCCGTTCGAGGGCGGAAGGCACGAACGCCGCATCGAGAAGATTCCCATAAGACAATGATAAGCACACACAGCCATGAATCCTGACAAGATAAGAAACGTACTCAACATGCTGTTCATCGTGCTGGCGATTGCCAGCGTCGTGGTCTACTTCGCTGCCGACTACAGGACGTTCATCTACGTGTGTGGCACAGCCATATTCCTGAAAGTTATGGAGTTCATCATCCGCTTCACCAACCGGTGACCCCTGCGGATGAAGGGCATTTACCCTCGAGCCGGTCTCTCTCAGAAAAGATGAAACGATATGCGCTGATATGGTTACTGATGGCTTTCGTGTCGCTTCAAGGCGCGATGGCACAGACCACCACGACCGGCAGAGACGCCTATGGCAATCAGATAAACCCCGCCACGCAGCCCGAGAACCTGACCGACAGCACCAAGGAGGTCATCAGCCTTGCGCCGAAGCTGTATATGTGGCGCATCAGCGAAGACTTGGGAGAGGAACAGCGCGTACCGGTGGACACCGTGGCGTTGAACTTCCAGAGCGACAACCTCACTGAGGGCGCAAGCGGCCACTATAACATGCTCGGAAACCTCGGATCGCCGCGCCTGTCGCGCATATTCTCCGACCGGCGAAGCGACACTGCCCCCACCCTGTTCCTGCAACCATACTCGGCTTTCTTCGTGCGTCCGGACCGGATGCTGTTCACCAACAGCAATGTGCCGTACACGAACCTGACCTACTTCAAGTCGGGCGACAAGACCATGGGCGACGACCGCTTCAAGGCATACTTCTCGGTCAATGCCAACAAGAGGTTCGCATTCGGCTTCAAGTTCGACTATCTGTATGCCCGTGGACGCTACGACAACCAGTCCACATCACACTTCAACGCCGGTGTCTTCGCCAGCTACACGGGCAAGCATTACCAAATGCACGCCATGTACAACAACTTCTACCTGAAGCAGAACGAAAACGGAGGTATCGCCGACGACAAGTACATCACCAATCCGGAAGACATGGCGTCGGGGAGCAAGACCTACAAGTCCAACGAGATACCCGTCAATCTTGAGGCCACCTCGAACCGCAACCACAACTTCTATGTCTACCTGACACACCGCTACCGCCTTGGCTTCACGCGCGACGTGCAGAAGATCGTCGACAACGAGGAAGCTCTCGAGGCTCGCCGCCGGATGGAACGCCGAGGCATGAAGACGGACACCATACCGGTGCCGAAAGACACGCTGACGGTGAGGGAATTTGTGCCCGTCACCAACTTCATCCACACCGTCAAGCTGGAGCGTTCGAGACACAACTTCCACTCGCAGGACGAGTCCGGCGGCTTCTTCCCCACGACGGGTGCGCTCAGCACAAGCCTCACAAACGACTCCACCGTGGCACTGAGCGTGAAGAACGTGTTCGGCATATCGTTGTTGGAGGGTTTCAACAAATACGCCAAGGCAGGGCTGACGGCATACATATCCCACAAGTACAGCCGCTACACGCTGATGAACATGGACACCGAGACGGAGCTTCGCGGCAACGACCTTTACAGCGAACACGAGGTGTTTGTCGGCGGAGAGCTTGCCAAGCGTGCGGGACAGACCTTCCACTACGGCGTGACGGGCGAACTCGGACTGGCAGGCGTGGCCTCGGGACAGTACAGCATCGGCGGCAGTGCCGACATGAACATTCCCCTGCTCAACGACACGCTGCGCATCTACGGACGTGCCTACGTCAAGAACACGCTGCCGTCGTTCTACATGCGGCACTATCATTCAAACCACTACACGTGGGACTTCGACGACATGGACAAGGAGATGCGCACACGCGTGGAAGGAGAACTCGACTTCCCCAAGACGGGGACGAACATCCGTGCCGGATTGGAGACGATAAAGAACTACACATACTTCAACGGCGTTTCCACACCCGAGCAGGCCGGCGGCAACATAAAGGTGGCAGAGGCAGCACTGAAGCAGAACTTCAGCGTCGGCATATTCCATCTTGACAACGAACTGATATGGCAGAAGACGAGCAACAAGGACGTGCTTCCGCTGCCTGCGCTGTCGCTCTACCACAATCTGTACTTGCTGACCAAGCTGGCGAAGAAGGTGCTGACCGTGCAGCTGGGAGCCGACGTGCGCTACTTCACCAAGTACTACGCCCCCGCCTATTCGCCCGCCATACAGCAGTTCCGCGTGCAGAACTCCGACGAGCAGATTGAGATTGGCGGCTACCCCATCGTCAGCGTCTATGCCAACCTGCAGCTGAAGCGCACGCGCTTCTTCGTCATGATGTACCACGTCAACAGCGGCACGGGCAGCCGCAACTACTTCCTTGCGCCCCACTACCCCATCAATCCGAGTTGCTTCCGTCTCGGCGTGTCGTGGAACTTCTACGACTGATTCCACCACCCCAAAACGCCTCCCGTTCATGCACAAGCACCGCATCCTGAGATACGCAGCACCGGCTGTCGTCGCCGTTGCCCTGTACGGTCTGTACCGTCTCGCCGCAGACAGCATGCTGTCGCATCCCCGGGACTATGACGAAATAAAGGCAGAC
>CAVDAU010000043.1:11670-13663 GCA_963607015.1 Streptococcaceae bacterium | reverse complement strand
GGCTGTGGACGACAGTGCCTTTGTACACCATGATCTTGCCTGTGTTCCACTCGCCGGCAGGCTTTGCGTTCTGGGGCTTTGCAGGGATCATGTCATACAGTGATGCTGCCTGACGGTTGCCGTCCTTGCCGAGCTTGGCATCGGGATGGTTCTCATTGTCGAGCACCTGATATTCAGGAGCGGAGATGTAGATGGGTTCCCATGCACCTTCCTTGTCCTTTGAGGGAACTTCCTGTGCCATGTAGAGGACACCGGAGTTGCCGCCCTTTGAGACTTTGTACTCAAATGAAAGCTCGAAGTTCTTGAACTTGTGTGCGAAGATGATGTCGCCACCACCGCTCTGCTGGCCTTCGCCTGTGCCTGTGCCGTTGAACTTCAGGCATCCGTCTTCTATTGTCCAACGGGCAGGAACGGTGTTCATGCCGTAGCCGCGCCATCCGTCAAGGCTCTTGCCGTCGAAGATGGTGATGTAGCCCTCGCTGTCGATAGGCAACGTGAGGGTTGTTGTCTCTGCGCCCTGAGGCTCTGCCGACACGGCCAGTTCAACTGTTGTCGGAGCTGCCTCGCTGCTCTGCTCGTCGGCATTGCTCTTCTGCTGGTTTCCACCACATGCTGTGAATGCTGCTGCTGCGAAAAGGCAGCTTGCGGCACCTAAAATGCTCTTGTTCATTTTCATTGTAGTTTTTAGTACTTTAAACATTTATGTTGATTGATTCTTTCTCCTTATTTATATGTTGACCTGATGGAGCAATCCGTAGCCGTTGGTCATGTGTGCACGGCGATAGCGGATTTCTTCGAGTGTTTTCTCGTCGCCGATTGACGGCATATCGTGCTTCCAGGAGTCCTCCAGAAATTCCCACGCATGGGTGGAAGCCACTGCCGAGTCGCGCATTGTGGGCAGCGTGGGATCCAACTTGCCTTCCCTGATGCTCTTGGCGAACTTGCGTATCATCACGTCGATGTTCTTGCCTCCGTATGGCTTGTTTATGGTGAGCGTCTTGGTGATTCCTCTCAACTCAACGGTGGCTGTCTTGAAGTCGTGGGTCATTCTGACTATGCCCTTTGTACCGATGAGGTCGACGTAGGAGTTGTGCGTCTGGTCTTTCGACAGCTGTCCGTAGACGAACCCCTGAGTGATGTCGTAGACAATGCCGTTGGCAAATGTCCCGTGCACCTGCAACCACCAAGGATCCTTGTAGTCCCACATACGGATGCCCTGTGCATGGAACGTCTTGTAGTCGCAACCGGCATACCACTTGGCCATGTCGACATAGTGCATTCCGCAGTCGTGGAATGACGGGCCTTCATATTCGTGACCCTCACCGGGAGCCAATCCCGGTGTCATGTGACAGATGCGTATGATTGCCAGTTCGCCCAATTCCCCTTCATCAATGAACTGCTTCATCTGGTGGTGATACCACGAGTTGCGCAGATACAGGTTGACGGTTCCGAGACGGTCGGATGACTCTATGGCCTTGACGACTGCCCATTCCTTCTCCGGCAGATCTGCTATGGGCTTCTCCGAAATCACATGCTTGCCATATCTGAGGGCTTTCTCTATCTGCTCCTTTCTGGAGTCGGCAAGAGCGCACAGGGCTACAGCCTGAACCTCGGGGTCATTATATATATCATCTTCATTGGCGGTGACCTTGGCATTGGGTGCCTTTTCGTGTGCGAGCTTCTGCGACGCTTCGCTCGGGTCACAGATGTATGCTACTTCCCAATCGTCGCATGCCAAAAATTCCTTAAGGTAGAACCTGCCCATGCGGCCAAATCCGATAAGTCCAACTTTGATTCTTTTGTTTTCCATGATAGCGATTTAATTGTTTGTCTTTGTTTTTCGCAGACAAAAGTATTCAAGATAGCAACGTATCTCGGATTTAAAGGTAAAAATGTAGATGCGTGGAAATGCTAATAGGTTATAAAATAATGGGTTACATATTTTGACGTGGAATAAAATGTAAACGAAATAAAAGGTTCAAGAGGTCTTGGG
>CAVDAU010000043.1:0-11660 GCA_963607015.1 Streptococcaceae bacterium | reverse complement strand
GTCTTGGGAGTGCTCTGTATAGCCATTATACGCTCCTCAAAGGACTTGTCGTCGGCAGTCGTCTTGTTGCGCATCTTCGTGCGGTAGTTATAGACCGTGCTTATGGAACAGTGCAGGAAGCTCGCAATCTTGTCGCTGTCGGTGATGCCGAGCCGCAACAATGCCAGTATTCGCAGTTCCTTATTCAGCAGGACATTCGGCTTCAGGACTATCTTCTCGTCACTGCGCATCATGGCGTTGATTTCTTCCACGAAGTTGGGGTAGAGATTCAGGAATATGGTGTCGAAGTGATGGTACAGGGCTTCGGTTTCTTCGTCTATCAGTGTTGTCGAGCGCAGTTTCTTCACCAGCTCGTCATATCTCTTGTTGACCGCCAGCTTGTGCAGGTCTTTTTGGTACTCGCCGATCTTGTCGATGTATCCTGAACAGATATTAAAGAACTGCCCGATGTACTGCTCCTTTATGCTGTTTGTCTCCTCAAGCTGCGAGTTGTTGTCGTGAAGTTTCAGGTTCATGCTGTTCAGTGCCTCGTTGAGCCGTTGCAGCTCCTCATTGCTTTCGGACAGCCGCCGGCGTATCTTCATGATTTTGCGCAGCTGTTTGAAGATGAAGAAGACCGACAGTACAAGGCACGCCAGCAACACGCAGGCCGCGATTAGCGTCACGACGAGCCATCCTTTTGACTGTGCCTCGCGTTCCTGATAGACATCGGTTACGATGGAGTAGAAGTTAGACACCTGTGTGAGGCGGAACTGTATGCCTGCCGTGATGGCATCGTGGAACGACGACTGCGCATAGCGGTATGCCCTGTCATAGTCTCCCTCGTTATAGAGTATTTGTGCCAACATATACATGGAGTGGTTCTCACGTGTGGCATTATACAGGTCGGTTATGGCCGAGCGCATCAGGTATCTCTTACATTCGTCAATGTCGGGGTTGGGGCTGTCAAGCTCGTTCGTCGCAATGAAATTCGCGACGCGGGCATAGACGGGAGAATATCTGTCAACATCATTGAGTATCTTGATATAGGCTTCCTTCTTTTCCTTGCCTTTGAGAATTGCCGCCGCATTTATGCGGTATTCCTCTGATGAGCGCAGGCGCAGGGCATTCAGAGAGTCGCGGTAGTTGGTCAGCAGCTGCTGGTCTTCCGGCAGGTCGGATGTGTACATGTAGTACGTGAAGAACAGGATGTTTGCATTGTAATAGTCCGACCGCAGGTCGGCAGGCACATTGTTGAGATTGTACTTGTTCAGGATATGTTCGGACTGGCGATACATGCCGCGCATGGAGTAACTGACAGCCAGCTGAAACTCCGACTGTATTTTCCTGTAGTCGTCGTTCATCCGTTCTGCTGCCCAAATGCCGAGTTTGGCATAATGTATGGCAGAATCGAGGTCAAACTTCCAGTACTCCTGATTCAGCTGTGTGTATGTGACGTATTTGTTCAGGTCGCTGAGATTGGGGTAGGCAAGTGCGGATTTGATGTCGGCAATGCGCTTCTCCTTCAGCCTCACATAGTCTTCCTTGTGTTCCAGCAGGTTGTCAAGCGAGTCGAGGACGCGCTTCGTGTCGCCGGTAGTGGGGGCGGTATGGGCACAACTGCACATTGTCAGTGCCGCTGCCGCAATAAGCATACGACAGACAACGGATGCGGTTATGTCTCTCAGCTTGCCCATATACCTTATTTATATTATAGCGCGAACAGCCTTCCCTATAGCAGTCTCAGAATGTCGTTCAGGTTCGCCCATACCAACAACAGCAGCAGTATGCCCATTCCGACCATCTGCGCGTACTCCATGAACTTGTCGCTCGGCTTGCGGCGTGCCACTATCTCATAAAGCAGGAACAGCACGTGCCCACCGTCAAGAGCGGGGATGGGCAGTATGTTCATGAATGCCAATATTATGGACAGGAATGCCGTCATGTACCAGAACTGGTGCCAGTCCCATGCCGCAGGGAAGATGCTTGCTATCGTCCCGAATCCTCCCAACTGCTGTACGCCCTCCTTGGAGAATACATATTTGAACTGGTTGACGTAGCCTGTCAGCGTGTTCACGCCAAGCCTGATGCCTGCGGGGAATGACTCGAAGAATCCGTAGCTTATTCTGGCTATCGGCAACACCGCTGCTTTGGCATAAACGCCAATCTTATATTCCTCGTCTGCCGTGACCGTGAGGGTATCCGTAACGCCGTTCCTTACGTATGTCAGCAACACGTCGCGGTTGGCAGAATGTTCGGCATGCCGTCTGTCAAGCTCTGTGATGAAGTCTCCAAAGGCAAGATTGCCCTTGCCGTCCATGGCGATGATGCTGTCGCCGCGTTGCAGTCCGGCTTCTGCTGCCGGCGAGCCGGGCATTATGCTGTCTGCGACGAACGGCATGCGGAAGCTCGCCAGCGTCACGCTGTCTTGCAGCAGATGGCTCATCATGTCTTCAGGAATGTTTATCACCGTCTCTTTTCCGTCGCGCAGCACCGTCACCTCATCAGCATCCGCAACAGCCATCAGCAGGTCTGCACCCATTCTCTCGAAAGGTTTGCCGTCGGCAGAAAGCAGAACGTCGCCGTCCTGAAATCCGACGTTGTGTGCAGTCTCGTTGAATGCCATTCCAAGCGGAGCCTTCTGCACAGGAATGTATGAGTCGCCCCAGGTGAAGAGTATCATCGAGTAGATCAGCAGAGCCAACAGAAAGTTGAACAGCACGCCGCCAATCATTATCAGCAACCGCTGCCATGCGGGCTTCGACCGGAATTCCCATGGCTGTGGCGGCTTCTTCATCTGCTCTGTGTCCATTGATTCGTCAATCATGCCGGAGATCTTCACGTATCCGCCCAGCGGCAACCAGCCGATGTCATATTCGGTCTCGCTGTTCTTGGGCTTGAAACGGAAGAGAGTGAACCAGGGGTTGAAGAACAGGCAGAACTTCTCCACTCTGGTCTTGAACAGTTTGGCGAAAAGGAAGTGGCCGCCCTCATGAACGATAACCAGCAGTGACAGGCTAAGCATCAGTTGTGCGGCTTTTATTAGAATTGTGTCCATCTATGTTTCTGTTTGTGTGCGTAAATCGGTGTTAATCCGTCTGCAAATATATCTTGTTTTCTCCGATTGTCCCAATGCTCAGTGTCGTCCGGAATCCATTATGCCGGCCGCTATTCTCCGAGCCTCGGCATCGGTGTCCATGTAGTCGTCAAGCGTGGGCTTTGCTATGAATGTCGCCGCCTGCATGGTCTGCTCTATGACATCGCTCATGCCAAGAAATGATATTCTGTCGTGCAGAAATCCCGCGTTGACAATCTCGTTGGCTGCATTGACGATACACGGCATGTTTCCTCCCTTGTCAAGGGCGGCGTAGGCCAGAGCCAGATTGCGGAACCGTCCTGTGTCGGGCTTCTCGAACGTGAGCTGTGTGCATTTGCTGAAGTCGATGCGCGGGAATGACGATTTAAGTCTCATGGGGTAGGAGAATGCGAACTGTATCGGCAGGCGCATATCAGGCATTCCCATCTGCGCCATCACGGCTCCGTCTTCAAACTGCACGGCAGAGTGTATTATCGACTGCGGATGCACCAGTACCTCAATCTGCTTTGGGTTGACCCTGAACAGCCATCTTGCCTCCATCACCTCAAACCCCTTGTTCATCATCGATGCCGAGTCTATCGTTATTTTGGCTCCCATCTTCCAGTTGGGATGCTTCAGTGCCTGTTCTTTCGTCACACCCGCCAACTGTTCGCGTGTGAATGTGCGGAACGGGCCGCCTGATGCTGTCAGCAAAATCTTCTCGATAGGGTTCTGCCATTCGCCCATGATGCTTTGGAATATGGCTGAGTGCTCCGAGTCCACCGGCAGAATCGGAACCTTATGCTCGTCGGCAAGTGCGTTTATCAGCTCGCCTGCCACAACCATTGTTTCTTTGTTGGCCAGGGCAATGGTCTTTCCGCTTTTTATGGCACTTATTGTTGGCTTCAGTCCGGCGAAGCCCACGAGTGCTGTCAGCACGATGTCCACGGCTTCGTCTGTCACCACCTGCTCCATGGCTTCTGCTCCGGCATACACCTTTATCGGCATGTCTGACAGTGCGTCCTTTACCTTATTATAATGCTCGTCGTTGGCTATCACCACGGCCTCCGGCTTGAACGCGCGTGCCTGCTCTATCAGTTTGTCTGCCTGATTATTGGCCGTCAGCACGTAAGCCTCATACATGTCGGCATGCTCGGCTATCACCTGTAGGGCTTGTGTCCCTATCGAACCGGTGGAGCCTAATATGGCTATCTTCTTTTTATCCATCATTCGTCGTCTTTTTCTTGGCTGCTGCCGCTTCCGTCTGTCAGGTTCAAAAGTCCTTCGGGCAGGCTCATTGTGATCACTCTGTGTTCCGTGTCAATGCCTTTGATGAACTCCTCATGCGCAGGCACCAGCAACTCGCGTCCTCCATTGTCAATCACAAACAGGGTGTTTATCGTACTGTTGTCGACTGCGGTCACCGTGCCGATGGCACCGTGATGTGTCTCTTCGACCCTGAAGCCCTCGAAGAAACTCCGGCTCAGGCTTGAAGGCTCAAGGTCTTCGGCATGTCTTATGGGAAAGTAGACCTCGGTGTTTGTCAGTCTCTTGGCTTTCTGCTCCGTGTCCACATCTTCGAGCTTGATTATTGCCGTCGTGTCCGAGCGGAACCTGTATTCTTCGATGAAGAACGGCACCAGTATTCCGTCAATCCTGCACACGATATATTCGGCATCCACACGGTCGAAGATGTCATCGTCGAACGAGAACTGGAGTTCGCCGTGTATTCCGTGCGGCTTGTTCAGTATGCCTATTCTGTAGACCTCGTCTTCCTGTATCATTCCTTCATATTCTGGTGATGCGTGCCCCTATGGCGTTCAGTCGTCCCTCGATGTTCTGGTATCCGCGGTCAATCTGCTCGATGTTGTGAATCCGGCTTATGCCGTCTGCGCTCAGTGCGGCTATCAGCAGGGCTATTCCTGCACGGATGTCGGGCGAAGTCATGTTGCCTCCACGCAGTCTCATGCGGCGGTCGTGACCTATCACTACTGCGCGGTGCGGGTCACACAGGATTATCTGTGCCCCCATGTCGATGAGCTTGTCCACGAAGAACAGTCGGCTCTCGAACATCTTCTGGTGTATCAGTACACTGCCTTTGGCCTGCGTCGCCACCACCAGCATCACGCTCAGCAGGTCGGGAGTCAGTCCCGGCCACGGTGCGTCGGCGATGGTCATTATCGATCCGTCAAGGAATGAGTCAATCTGATAGCTCTCCTGTGGCGGCACATGGATGTCGTCGCCCACCTGCTCAATCTGTATGCCTAATCTCCGGAAGCTGTCCGGTATGATGCCAAGGTTCCCGTAGGACACGTTCTTGATTGTCAGCTCGCTTTGCGTCATTGCCGCCATACCGATGAAGCTGCCCACCTCAATCATGTCGGGCAGTACGGTGTGTTCCGTCCCGTGCAGTGCGGGTACGCCCTCAATGGTCAGCAGATTCGACGCAATGCCTTGAATCTTTGCTCCCATCCCGACCAGCATACGACACAGCTGCTGTATGTACGGCTCGCATGCAGCATTGTATATTGTCGTTGTTCCCTCCGCCAGTACGGCTGCCATTATTATGTTGGCGGTTCCCGTCACCGATGCCTCGTCGAGCAGCATGTAGCAGCCTCTCAGTCCCTTGGTGCTGATGACGTAGGTGCCTCGTTTCTCATCATACGAGAAGTCTGCACCTAACTTCTGAATACCGAGGAAGTGTGTGTCAAGCCGACGGCGACCAATCCTGTCGCCTCCCGGGCGTGGAATCACGGCCTTGCCGAAGCGTCCCAACATCGGGCCGACGAGCATTATCGAGCCGCGCAGCTTGGCGCAGTTCCTGATGAACTCATCACTCCCTATATAGTCGAAGTCCAAATTCTTGGCCCTGAAGCTGTAGGAGTCCGTTCCCTGTTTCCTGACCTCCACACCCATGTCGCGCATCATCTGTATCAGGTTGTTCACGTCCAGGATGTCCGGCACGTTGTTCAAACGCACTTCCTCATCCGTCAGCAGCACGGCGCAAACGACTTCCAGCACCTCGTTCTTCGCTCCCTGAGGATGGATGTCGCCATGCAGCCGGTGGCCGCCCTCAATCACAAACGATGCCATGTGTCTTCTCTTTCTCTTCTGTTGTCGGTCGTGACCGGCGGTGCGTCAGTTGTTGTTGTGTCTGCGCTTGTTGTTCCGCTGGTTGTTGTTGCGGTTCTGCGGCGGGAAGTTCATTCTCACCTTGCCGTTCTTCTCCATGCGTTCTGCCATCAGGCGTGCCACGTCGGCTGTCATGGCCAGTTTGCCGTCAGACAGCATCTGCAGGTCGTTGTCTATCATGCGGTCGTCAACGGTCTCCTTGTTCCATGTCACGTAGTCTTTCTTCATGTGGTTACAGATCAGTGCCACCAAGTCATCGCGCTTCTCGTCTTCAGGCAGTTCGGACGCGATTTTTATCAGCCTCTCCAGGGAGCGTCCGTAGTGGCGGAAGTGCATCCGCTGCTTGTCGTATGGTATCTGCTCGGGCTTTTGGTGCAGGCTCTCCGGACGTATGATGTCATACGGATAGTCTATGTCGAGCTTGAAGTCCGACATCACGGCCAAGTGATCCCACAGCTTGTGCTTGAAGTCAGGCACATCCCGCAGGTGGGGGAACATATTGCCCATGATGTTTATTATCGTGTTGGCGCAGTGCTGGCGTTCACTTCTGTCAGGAATGGTGACTGCATAGTCCACCATGTTCTGAATGCTGCGGCCGTACTCCGGCAATGCCATTTTCTTCTCTTGGGTATTGTATTGCATAAATGAAAATATGTATATGTGTATATCTCTGTTGTCTTTCACAGCAGCTTCCGTGGCTTTGTTGCCACGAACTCCTTCAGGTAGAACGGCTCGAAGTATGCCGTGTCTTTTATGTCGCCCTGTACCAAGGCCTGCTCTGCCAGCGGTCCCATCATTGCTGCCAACGGCTCGATGCCGTCGATGAAGTGTGCGTTCGGATGCGTCAGCTTGTCCTTGCACTTGTCTGCTCCGTTGCCAAAGAAATACACCTCATGGTTCTCCAATATGTCGGCATAGGAGTCCGTGTCTATCACGTCGGCACTCGTCTCGCGTACCGTGTGCAGCGCACGGTCGTAGATGGCGGCATACACCTCCATGCGGCGTGCGTCTATCATCGGGCAGAACAGTGCGTCGTCTGCAATCTCGTCGTGATAGAGCAGCACCGGCACGCACAACACCTTCAGCGTCGGTATCCCAAGCAGTTTCAGCCCGCGTCCGAAGCAGACGCCTTTCGCCATCGACACGCCTATGCGCAGACCGGTGTACGACCCCGGACCGCAACTCACCGCAACGGCATCCACGGGGATGGCGTGGCTGTCGGCAAACGACAGGGCTTCCTTGACGAAGCCGCCCAGCTTTGTGCTGTGCGCCTGTCCGCTATGGTCTTCCCGGCTGTAGATATTCTGTCCGTCCTGGCTTATCGCCGTCGAGCAGACCTGTGTTGAGGTCTCGATATTCAGAATGCACGACATGGTTCTTGAATCGCTTGTTTCTTGCTACGCTGTGTCAAATTGTCCGGCGAAATTACATCTTTATTTTCAGTAATAGAAATATTGGAGTACTTTTGCAACAAATTTAAGTTATACTGCTATGATTCTATCAATGACGGGCTACGGCAAGACCGTTGTCGAACTGCCCGATAAGAAGATAAACATCGAGATAAAGTCACTCAACAGCAAGGCAATGGACTTGTCCACGCGTATGGCTCCCTCATACCGCGAGAAAGAGATGCAGATCCGCACGGAGATAGCCCAACGGCTTGAGCGCGGCAAGGTCGATTTCAGCCTGTGGATTGACAAGAAGAACGCTGCCGACGCTGCTGCATCCATCAACCGCGAACTGTTGTCGGCATACTACCACCGCATCAGCGAGATAGCTTCTGCCGAGGGAATACCGGCTCCTGCCGATTGGTTCACGACGCTACTGCGTATGCCCGATGTCATGTCGCCCAAGGACGACGCGACGGAGCTGTCCGACGAAGAGTGGCAGGCTGCCTATTCCGGCATCGGACAGGCCTTGCAGCATCTCATTGACTTCCGCACGCAGGAGGGTGCTGCGCTGGAGAAGAAGTTCCGCGAGAAGATAGCCAACATAACCGTACTGCTTGCTCAGGTGGAGCCTTACGAGAAGGAACGTGTAGCCAAGATCCGCGAACGCATCACCGGCAACATCGAGAAGACTGTCGGCGTGGACTACGACAAGAACCGTCTGGAACAGGAGCTGATATTCTATATTGAGAAGCTCGATGTCAGCGAGGAGAAGCAGCGGCTTGCCAATCACCTCAAATACTTCATCTCCACTCTTGAAGGCACGCCGGGGCAGGGCAAGAAGCTCGGGTTCATAGCCCAGGAGATGGGACGCGAGATCAACACGCTCGGAAGCAAGTCGAACCACGCCGAGATGCAGAAGATCGTGGTCCAGATGAAGGACGAGCTGGAACAGATAAAGGAACAGGTCCTTAACGTGATGTAGGGCAGAGGGGAGGAACGCACCAATGACAGGCAAACTCATCATCTTCTCCGCACCGTCAGGCTCGGGCAAGTCCACGATTGTCAACTATCTGCTCGGTCAGAACCTCAACCTCTCGTTCTCGATCTCTGCCACAAGCCGCGCCCCTCGGGGCACGGAGCAGAACGGACGCGAGTACTTCTTCCTCACCGCCGACGAGTTCCGGCAACGCATAGCCGCCGGTGACTTCTTGGAGTATGAGGAGGTCTACCCCGGACGCTTCTACGGTACGCTGCGTTCGCAGGTGGAGCGGCAGATGGTAGCCGGACAGAACGTCGTGTTCGATGTCGATGTCGTGGGTGGCTGCAACATCAAGCAGATATATTCAGACCGCGCCCTGTCGCTCTTCATCCAGCCGCCCTCCATTGACGAGCTGCGCCGCCGCCTCGAAAAGCGCGGCACCGACAGCCCTGAGGTCATAGAGAGCCGCATTGCCAAGGCGCAGTACGAGCTCGGCTTCGCGCCACGGTTCGACCGTATAATTGTGAACGACGATTTAACCAAGGCCGAGGCTGAAGCCCTACAGGCCGTAAAGACTTTTTTAAGCGAATGAAGAACAAGGATTACAGCGGCAGCAACCTCCCCGCAAAAATGCTGCGCGTGCTCATCGTGGCAGACATAGTTGTGTTTGTCTGTGCCGCAGCATTGGGAGTCTACTTCATGGTCTACGACATCTACGACATGGCGACCGTCATGTTTGCTGTCGGACTGTTCGGCATCTACAACGCCTACACCGTGCGTAAGATGGCCAAGCGCAGAGAGTCCAAGAAAGACTGAACACAGGCTTCACGCTCATGGCTGCGCAGACGAAGAAGGTGGCACTCTATTTCGGCTCGTTCAACCCCATCCATATCGGTCATCTGGCTCTCGCCAACTGGCTGTGCGAGTATGCCGACGTTGACGAGCTGTGGTTCGTCGTCAGTCCGCGCAACCCGTTCAAGGCCGAGGCGGGACTGATGGACGACGACCTCCGTCTGCATCTCGTGCGCCTTGCCACGGAGGGCTATCCCCGCTTCCGTGTCTGCGATGTCGAGTTCTCGCTCAGCCGTCCTTCCTACACCATACACACGCTCGACCGCCTCCGCGAACTTCATCCCGATTGCCTGTTCTCGATTGTCATGGGTTCCGACAACTGGCCGTCGTTCCCCCACTGGGTTGAGGCGGGACGCATCATGGCAGAACACCGCCTGCTTATCTATCCCCGTACCGGCCATCCTGTCGATGCCGCATCGTTGCCTCCTTGTGCCACACTGCTCGATGCACCGCTGCTTGAGGTCAGCTCCACGGTCATACGCCGCGCCTTGTCCGAAGGACGCGATGTCCGCTATTTCCTCCATCCCGCCGTCTGGCAGGAACTCTCGTCTCGCACACTTGTATCACCGCATCACGGTGCCGACAATACTACATGTCGGTCATAGACACCCCTTTGTAAGAAATGGCATAGCCCTTGAACTCCCCCGTAGCACGCAGGAATGCCTCGGCTTTTTTCTCCAATGTCGCCATGTCGATATTTTCGGCCTTACGCTTCACATCGAAGAACGTAGCCGTTTCATCCGGTTCGTTCTCGGCCACGATGTCTATCTCGTTTTCACCCTTGCGGTCCCACCAGCTGCCTATGCGGGTATAGGCTTGCCGCTCAATCAGTACCCGCTTGAACCACCGTTCGAGCATCAGCCCGCTGAATGTTTCGTAGTCCCTGTTTATAATCGACTTCACGCTGCCGTAGTTCTCAATCTCCAACATGTAGCTGTACTTGTATATGAAGCGGAACCAAAATGTGAGAAAATTGTCCTCAATTGTGTAGCGCACATTTTTGGCAGAACTCTTCTCGAAAAGTGGCTGTTTCTTGGATATGACCTCATATTCCTTTTCCAACTTGGTCAGGTAGCCGCCGATTTCCCTGCCCACCACGTTTTCGATTTCCGAACGGGAGGTCTTCCCTCGTGCGATGGCCGACAGAATCGAGAAATAGATGCCGTAGTCCTTGCCGAACTCCTCGATAAGAATCGCCTTGCCTTCGCCCGGAAAAATGGAGTCGGCTTTTACGATGTGGTCAAGCATGGCTGTCTTGGTCGTTGCCCCGGCATCCACGAGCAACTGCACATACTTCGCCACGCCGCCTGTAAAGGAGTACAGGGCCAGCAGATCTTCTGCCGTGTAGTCATGACGGTACTCCGCAAGAATCTCCTTCAGTACGGTCGGAGTGAATGGGCGCACGGACATGAAGCGGGTCTGTCGGTTATACAACGGCTCTTTCTTATTCTTGAATATCTTCGTCATCATCGAGTATATTGAGCCGCACACAATCAGGTTGATGCGGGCTTTCGGACTGTATAGATCCCAAATGCGCTGCATATCGCTATACACTGATTTGTTCACGCGGAAAAACTCTTGGAACTCGTCGATAAAAAGCGTGATGGGACGCTTCACGGAAAGTCTCATCAAATATTCGAACACCTCGGCAAAGCGTTCTGCGCGTCCCATTGTTGGAACAGCTAACTTGTTCTCTATTTCGAGCCGGTAATCCTCGCACAAGTCTCCCTCTGCTTTGCGGGCGACAAAGAAATAGAGAATCGGATCGTCCTCGTATGCCTTCCACACGAGCGAAGTCTTACCGATGCGGCGACGTCCTGTTACCACCGTGAATTGGGCGTTCTCCTTAGCCATCTCGCGAATCTCACGCAAGGAGGCAATCTCTTCTGTTCTATCGAAAAATCTCATACTTTGTACTCTTTCTAATTGACGCGTCCCGAAACTGCCATTTCCGAAATGACGGTTTCGCTACTGCTAAGGTAGTACAAATTCCCGATGAAACAGCAATTCGGTGCAGATTTGTTTGACAGGCATCTCCCTTTTGCATCCCGATCCCATCGTCCCGTGCATTTGTGTCACCGCATTGCCCCGAACTTTTTCATTGACATCTGTTGCCCGACCGTTATACACCGCTGTTTTTCTTCTCTGCTCTCTCGCCTTTATTGCTTATCCGTTTCATCCCTGCCATTGCCGGTTCGAAGAACAGTGACGGCTCACTGGCAGATGAGTCTAAATCAGCGCATATCTCCCT
>CAVDAU010000042.1:0-13812 GCA_963607015.1 Streptococcaceae bacterium | reverse complement strand
AGAGAAAGTTGTGGCAGCGGATATATACTGTTTATTATATCATTAATATTCATTTCGTTAAATCTTATATATCGAACAATTATACTGTTGCAAAATTACGAAAAACGACGCGTAACGAACACTGTTTCAGCATCATTCGTTACACTTAGCTTAAATTTGTCTTCTCGTTATGTGTTTGTTTTATTATTTTTGCGCATCCAACCACAGTCACAATGAGAAGCCTATACATATACCTTATTATATTATGTCTTCTTGCGGCACCTCTGCCGTCGGCAGCACAGGATGCCGCCACCGTGCTGAAAGGACGCGTCGAGGACTACCTGTCGACCTACCAAAATCCGGACATACAATTAGGGAAGCTCGGCGTAGACAGCATACGCACCGACGTGCGGCAGAAGGCTCTGCGCATCTACCTGAACACGACATTTGCCTACCAACCCTTCCGGCGTGTCACCGTGGCGGGCATATATCAGGACATCCGGACGCTTGTGCCCGACGAACTGTCAGGCTACAGCATGACTCTCTATGCCGACCGTTATCGCCTTGAAGACCTCATACCGAACTATTTTCTTGCCGAGAAAGACCGCAACAGACTGTTTGCCGGCAAGCTCGACTACAAGGGCAAGCCGTGGATCGTCGACGTGTCACGCCGGTACCGTGCGGAGCAAGGACTTGAGGGACGGCACATAGCCTTGTGGCAAAGCCACGGCAAGTATTATCTGGCACGCCAGAAGCGGTGGGCATGGCAGCGTCCGCGCATGTACTGCACCGGCGAAGACCTGTTCACGCAGTCGTTTGTCGTGCCGTATATCATCCCCATGTTGCAGAACGCAGGAGCCGTGGTGTTCACGCCGCGCGAGCGCGACACGCAGCGCAATGAGGTCATAGTCGATAACGACGGCAGCCTGTCAGGCTCGTCCGACGGGTCGCAGTATGTAGAGACCGAAAGCAGCCAAAGCAGCTGGATGACAGCCGACGGCAATGGCTTCGCACACCGCAAGCGCATCTACCGTCAGGGAGACAATCCCTTCCGCGACGGCACATCGCGCTATGCCTTCACCGAGAAGAAGCCGACAGGAGCAAAGGCGCAGTGGATTCCGGAGATTCCCGAAACAGGAGACTATGCCGTGTATGTATCCTACAAGACCACGCCACGCAGCATCGACGACGCCCGCTATACGGTTCGTCACGCCGGAGGAACCACGGAGTTTCGCGTCAACCAGCAGATGGGCGGCGGCACATGGGTCTATCTCGGCACATTCCGTTTCCCTAAGGGCAGGGATGCAGGTGCCGCCATGGTGGAGCTGACGAACCGGAGCGACAACGACGGCGGGGTGGTCAGTGCCGACGCAGTGCGCTTCGGCGGAGGCATGGGCAACATCGAACGCGGAGGCAGCACCAGTTCGTTGCCGCGCTATCTTGAAGGAGCACGCTACTGGGCACAATGGGCAGGCATGAGCGACACCATCTATTCGTACAGCAACAACGACTACAACGACGACCTCAACACACGCTCACGCATGGTCAACTTCCTGTCGGGCGGCTCGGTGTTCAACCCGCAGGAGCAGGGACTCGGCGTACCTTTCGAGACGGTGTTCTCCGTCCACAGCAACGCAGGCTTCAACATGCAGGATTCCATATTCGGCACGCTCGGCATCTACACAACCGACAACAACGACGGACTGCTTGCCGCCGGCACCGACAGACTGACATCGCGCGACCTCACGGATCTGCTACAGACACAGATCGTGAACGACATCGAGCGCACATACCACGGCTACTGGACACGACGCAGCCTGTGGAACCGCAACTACAACGAGACACGCCTGCCCGAAGTGCCGTCTGCCATCATCGAGACGTTGTCACACCAGAACTTCGCCGACATGATTTTCGGCCACGACCCGAACTTCAAGTTCCTGCTGAGCCGCAGCATCTACAAGGCCATACTGCGCTATGTCTGCACACAACACGGACGCAGCTTCGTGGTGCAGCCTCTGCCTGTCGAGGACTTCGGCATTGACTTTGCCTCCGACGGCACGGATGCCATCAGTCTGTCGTGGCATGGCGTCAGCGATCCCCTCGAGACATCTGCCACGCCACAGAGCTATATCGTCTACACGCGCATCGGCGACGGTGGCTTCGACAACGGCACACCCGTGCGCGGCGAGCACTACAGTATTGACATCGAGCCGGGGGTCATCTACTCGTTCCGCGTCACTGCCGTCAATCAGGGCGGACAGAGCATGCCAAGCGAAACGCTGTCGGCATACCGTTCTCCGGACGAGCGTGCCCGCGTGCTCGTGGTCAATGCCTTCGACAGGCTCAGCGGGCCTGCCATCGTCAACACGGCAGACAGCATTGGCTTCGACCTCGATGCCGACCCCGGCGTACCATATATATATGGTGTATCCATCAGCGGACGGCAGACCAACTTCAGCCGCACGCAGCGCGGCGACTCGCGCGGTGCAAGCGGCGGTGAATATGAGGGTCTGAAGATGGCGGGCAACACGTTCGACTTCCCGTATGTGCACGGCACGGCCATCGTTGCTGCCGGTGGCTACAGCTTCACATCATGCAGCCGCAGTGCACTGGAGAAAGGCCGCATCTCGCCCGAGAGGTATCAGGCACTCGACATCATCATGGGGCTGCAACGGCAGGACAGCGCGATGCACGCCGCCGGCAGCCGCACATACCGCCTGTTCACACCCGAGCTGCGCACCGTCCTGCGTGCATACAGCGAGATGGGCGGAGGCATCTTCGTCAGCGGAGCATACGTGGGACGTTCGCTCGACGGCAGTGCCGACACGTCTTTTGCACGCGATGTGCTGAAGTACAGCCACGGCGTTGCGCATCCGAGCCACGGAACAATCGTGCAGGCCGAAGGCATGAGCCGCACCGTCAGCTTCACGGGAGCACTGAACCCCGAACGCTATGCCGTGGTGTCGAGCGATGTCCTCATGCCCGAGAACACACAGGCTTTCACGTCGATGGTCTACAGCGACACGCGCCAGTCGGCAGCCGTGGCCTATCAGGGAGCGGACTACAGGAGCTTCGTCATGGGCTTTCCTTTCGAGGCCATAGACAGCGGCGACGAGCGGATGCGCGTCATGCGTGCCGTGCTGCGCTTCATCACCGAGCGATAAAAAGGACAGCGCATTATGTGCTGTTCAGCCTTTTTGCACTACTTTTGCACCACCTTACGTTTTTATACATATAGATACATGAAACTTTTCAACGGCAACAGATACACTCCTAACGGCTATTCCAAAGAGGTGGAAGCCAAGGTGCAGGAGTGCATCAAGCACGGCTACCACATGCCGAAGCGCAACATCCTGCGCACGCAGGAGCAGATTGCAGGCATACGGGAGGCAGCCAAGATAAACACAGCCCTGCTGGACTGCATCAGCGAGAACATCCACGAAGGCATGACGTCGGCAGAGATAGACCACCTTGTGTATGCCTTCACCACCGACCACGATGCCATACCTGCCCCGTTCCTCTATGAGGGCTACCCCAAGAGCGTGTGCGTCAGCGTCAACGACGTGGTGTGCCACGGCATACCGAGCACCAAGCAGGTGCTCAAGAGCGGCGACATAGTCAACGTCGACGTGTCGACAATCTACAAGGGCTTCTTCGCCGACGCATCACGAATGTATATGATAGGCGAGGTGAAGCCCGAGCTGCAGAAGCTGGTACAGGTGACGCGCGAGTGCCGCGACCTCGGCATCAAGGCCGCACAACCTTGGGCGCGACTGGGCGACATAGGAGCGGTGATACAGCAGCATGCCGAGAGCAACGGCTACAGCGTGGTGCGTGCGCTGTGCGGTCACGGCTGCGGCATCAAGTTCCACGAAGACCCGAACGTGAACCACTACGGCAAGGCAGGGACGGGCATGGTGCTGGTGCCCGGCATGACGTTCACCATAGAGCCGATGATAAACATGGGGACATACGAGGTGTTTGTCGACGAGGAAGACGGCTGGACTGTCTATACCGACGACGGACAGCCATCGGCACAATGGGAGAGCCAGATACTGATCACGGAAGACGGCAACGAAATCCTGACGCAATAAATAAGGAGAAAGACACCCTTATTCACATAGACATACACACAACCGTAGACACATCCACTAACCCGCGAGCAATGGAGAACATACGCAACTTCTGCATCATAGCCCACATAGACCACGGCAAGTCCACGCTTGCCGACCGTCTGCTTGAGTTCACAAACACCATACAGATCACCGAAGGACAGATGTTGGACGACATGGACCTTGAGCGCGAGCGCGGCATAACCATCAAGAGCCACGCCATACAGATGGAGTACAGCCACAAGGGACAGAACTACATACTGAACCTGATCGACACCCCGGGACACGTCGATTTCAGTTATGAGGTGTCGCGATCCATTGCGGCGTGCGAGGGCGCACTGCTCGTGGTCGATGCCTCGCAGGGCGTGCAGGCACAGACCATATCCAATCTCTACATGGCCCTGGAGCACGACCTGGAGATCATTCCCGTCATCAACAAGTGCGACATGCCCAGCGCAATGCCCGACGAGGTCGAGGACGAAATCGTGGAGCTTCTCGGATGCAAGCGCGAGGAGATCATACGCGCATCGGCAAAGACAGGGCTTGGCGTGGAGGAGATACTCAACGCCATCGTGGAGCGTGTGCCCCACCCCGACGGCGATGCTTCGGCACCGTTGCAGGCTCTGATATTCGACTCGGTGTTCAACTCATTCCGTGGCATAATCGCCTACTTCAAGATCGAGAACGGCACGCTGCGCAAGGGCGACCGCGTGAAGTTCTTCAACACCGGCAAGGAATATGACGCCGACGAGATAGGCGTGCTGAAGATGGACTTGGTGCCGCGCAACGAGATGCGCACGGGCGACGTGGGCTACATCATATCGGGCATAAAGACCAGTGCCGAGGTGCGTGTGGGCGACACCATCACCCACGTTGCCGCGCCGTGCAAGGAGGCCATATCGGGCTTCGAGGAGGTGAAGCCCATGGTGTTTGCCGGTGTCTACCCCATAGCTCCGGAGGACTTCGAGAACCTGCGTTCGTCGCTCGAGAAGCTGCAGCTGAACGATGCCTCGCTGACTTTCCAGGCCGAAAGCTCGCAGGCACTGGGCTTCGGCTTCCGCTGCGGCTTCCTCGGACTGCTGCACATGGAGATTGTCCAGGAGCGGCTGGACCGCGAGTTCGACATGGATGTCATAACCACGGTGCCCAACGTCTCATACAACATCTACGACAAGCACGGCAACATGACCGAGGTCCACAACCCCGGCTCCATGCCCGACCCCACCACCATCGACCACATCGACGAGCCGTTCATACGCGCATCCATCATCACCGCCACCGACTACATCGGCCCCATCATGACGCTGTGCCTCGGCAAGCGCGGCGAGCTGGTGAAGCAGGAATACGTCAGCGGCAACCGCGTGGAGCTGTACTACGACATGCCGCTGGGCGAGATCGTGATTGACTTCTACGACAAGCTGAAGAGCATCTCGAAGGGCTACGCCTCGTTCGACTACCACCCCTGCGGCTACCGCCCGTCGAAGCTCATCAAGCTCGACATCCTGCTCAACGGCGAGAGCGTCGACGCACTGAGCACGCTGACCCACGAGAGCAATGCCTACGACCTGGGCCGCCGCATGTGCGAGAAGCTGAAGGACCTGATACCGCGCCAGCAGTTCGACATCGCCATACAGGCAGCCATCGGCAGCAAGATCATCGCCCGCGAGACCATCAAGCAGGTGCGCAAGGACGTCACCGCCAAGTGCTACGGCGGCGACGTGAGCCGCAAGCGCAAGCTGCTCGAGAAGCAGAAGCGCGGCAAGAAGCGCATGAAGCAGATAGGCAACGTCGAAGTGCCGCAGAAGGCATTCCTCGCCGTGCTCAAGCTCGACTGACCCACCCGCCCCCTTTCCTTTCGCGCGGCATCTCCGCCGCCGTCCCACGAAAATCCGTGCCGTCTCTTGACGTGCATGGACGCTGTGTCGCGCACCATCATCCCGACCTACGCGCGTAAACTGTTTCATCTACGCGCGTAAATCATTTCATCTACGCGCGTAAACCTTTCAATCTACGCGCGTAAATCGTTTCATCTACGCGCGTAAATCATTTCATCTACGCGCGTAAATCGTTTCATCTACGCGCGTAAACCGTTTCATCTACGCGCGTAAACCGTTTCATCTACGCGCGTAAACCGTTTCGATACCGTGCGGCATCGTCTCGGACAGTGCGCAAAAAACACGAGACCCACCCTCGGGGGCAGGTCTCGGAACGTGCGTGCGGCCGGTCGGTGACGGGCTTCTACGGGGTCTCCTCTCCCACGGCACTCGGGCTGATGCCGAAGTGTTTCTTGAAGGCGCGCGAGAAGTACTGAACGGAGCTGAAGCCTACGTCATAGCCGACCTCGCTGACGGACCGGTCGCGCGTGCGGAGCATTTCCATGGCCTTGTTCAGGCGGTAGGTGATGATGTAGTTCTGAGGGGACTGGCCCGTCAGCGATTTCACCTTGGCGTAGAGCGTGCTGTAGCTGATGTTCAGCTGCTCGGACATGGACTTGGCACTGAAGTCCGTATCGGCAATGTGCCTGTCGATTTGCCCCTGCACAGCCTCGATGAACGCCTGCTCGCCCTTGTTGAGGGAGATGCCGCCATGCTCGATCTCGTCCTTCAGGGACGACGAGGTGAGGCCGAGCATCCGCTGCTGCAGGCGTTCCCTGTTGGCGAACAGGTTGGCGATGACCGCAAGCAGATAGGCCGGGTCGAAGGGCTTCGCGACGTATCCGTCCGCGCCGCTGTCGAGTCCGTGGATGCGGTTGGCGATGTCGTCCTTGGCGGTGAGCAGGACCACGGGCACGTGGAGATACTGCTCGCTGCGCTTCACCTCCGCACACAGTGCGAAGCCGTCCTTGCGGGGCATCACGATGTCGCTGACGATCATGTCCGGCAGCCGCAGCTGAAGCATCTCGGAGGCTTCCTGCCCGTCGCTTGCCACGGTCACGTCGTAGTCGCGGGCAAGCAGGGAGCGGATGTAGCCCCTGATGTCGGCATTGTCCTCCACGACGAGGATGCTGCGCCGCGTGCTTCCCGTGCCTTCGTCCGCGCCGTCCGCGACACCGGCAATGTCCGGTGCGGGTGCCGGAGCGAGGGCGGTGTCGCCGATGTCCGTCACAATGTCGTCAGCATAACTCTCCTTGTCCACGGGAATCTCCAGGGTGAAGACAGCCCCGCGACCGCCTGCCCCGCCGGTATAAGTAACGCTGCCCTTGTGAAGGCGTGCAAGGTATGCGGTGTAGTTCAGCCCTATGCCCGATCCTTCCACGTCCGACTCGCTGAAGCGGCTGTAGCGTCTGAAGATCTCGTCGGCCTTGTCCGCCGGTATGCCCGGGCCGTTGTCCGCGACCGTGATGACCGCCTTCTCGTCGGGCGTTATCAGCAGTGACACGCTTATGACGTTGCTGTCCGCAGCATCGGAGACGGCATATTTCAGGGCGTTGCTCAGGAGGTTGCTCATCATCTTCCTGACCTTGTCGACGTCGGCATAGACCGCAGCGTGCCCGCCGGTGTCCTGCGTGTAGTCAATCACGGCGTGCCTGTCCGTGGCGATGAACCTGAAGTTGTCCACGATCTGCCTCACGCCGTCGCCAATGTCGACGCGCTGCACCTTCAGCTTCTCCTCGGGCAGACGGCGGGTGTCGAGGGAGTTGACGCTCAGAATCTGCTCCGTCAGCTGCTTCATCCTGTCGGCGTTCGACTTCATCAGGTTGAGCAGCGAATGTTCGTCCCGCGTCAGGTTGTCCGACCGCAGCAGCTGCATCAGCGGCCCGTATATCAGCGAGAGCGGCGTCTTGTACTCGTGCGACACGTTGGTCAGGAAGTTGACCTGCTCGTGCCTGAAGCGTTCGTCCCTCTCGAGTGCCGCGATCCGTGCCCTTCTGCGTCTCGCCCCTGTCGCAATCCTGTATGCGGCGTATGCCAGTGCGGCCAGCATGATGGCGTAGGCCGCCCATGCCCACCACGTGTTCCACGGAGCCGGCGCGATGTCAATCCTCAGCAGCTCCTGCGGCTCGCTCCAGTGCTCGCCCTTGATGCGCGTCCTGACGAGGAAGGAGTATCTGCCCGACGGGAGCTTCGAATACAGCGCGCGCTTGTTGTTGTAGGACATGACCCAGTTCTCGTCATATCCCCTCATCATGTAGCTGTATTCCAGGTATGGCCCGTGCTCGAAACTCGTGCCGGAGAACCAGATCGTCACCATATTCTCGTCATACTTCAGCGTAACCTTGTTGCCTGCGTCTCCGTCGAGAGACAGGGGAGTGCTGTTTACCAGAAAGGCTTCGACAGACAGGGGTATCACATTCTCCGCGTTGTTCCTTGCGTTTTGCGGATGTATGACAGTAATGCCTCCACTGCCGCCGAAATACAGATTGCCGTCCTTGTCCTTCGTGGAACAGTTGGTCGCATAGAGGTTGCCATTGCCGAAATGCGGGTCATTGACATAGTAGAATGTACCGTCATGGACATCTATCCTGAATATGCTCTCGGATGTGCTTGCCCATATATAACCCGAATTGTCCTGTACGAGACTCTTGATTGTGGTGTTGAGCAGTCCGTCGGAGGGCTTTGTGAAACTTCTCAGTTCTCCGTCTGCCGGCCTGTAGAAGCTCAGTCCCTGGTTGAACGAACCAATCCAGTAGGAGCCATCGGTCGTTTTGTGGACGCAGTTGATGTTCTTCACAGACGACGGCAGTGGCGAGAACTGTCCGTCTGCACCATATTCAAAGACACCGTTGCCGGTTGTGTAGAGGAACAGTGCGCCATTGTCGTTCTGCGACAAGGCTCTTGAGAAGATTATGCCCTTGGGCGCATAACGGAAACTCATTGCACCGGTGCTGTCTATGCACGCAAAGCGGTCGATGAGGGCAATCCATATTGTGCCGGCTTTATCCTCGCAGATAGAATATGCGTTATTCTCAAAGGTGTGCTTCCTGACAAGATCCAAATGCCCATCTTTGTCGACTGCATACCGGCACACATTACGATAGTCCTCGACAGTCCACAGGAAGCCGTGCGAATCGATGTACAGGTGTCCGAATGTGCGATTGCCGTATTTTGCGATAGGTTGTCCTGAGTTTGTGTCGCAACACAGCAGGTCGTGTGTGCTGCGCACCCACAAATTGTTGTTGCGGTCAATCCGAATGTCTTTAACCGTAGGGTCATCCATGTGCGGAAACATAGCAGTGAGGGAGCTGTAGCCGTTTGTCGAGCTATAGAAAGTAAAGCCGTTGTTTCCATCGCTTAGCCAAATATTGTGCAGATTATCCATGAATGCTATATATCTGTCTCCGCTTAGGTCTTCGGAGAAAAACGCCATTGCTCCATTGTCCCTACTGTACAGCATTATGCCTTTTCCCTGCACGCCGAAATATGCCGAACCGTCCTGGCTGCAATTGATAAAATGTATCTTCCCGCCTCTGACAAAGGTCAATATCTCTTGTGGCACTTCGACAAGACGGTATGTCTTGACATCAAAGCATACGATGTCCCCACTGGTACTGCCGATCCAAAGTATGCCATCGTTGTCCAGTGTCATAAACGAAACCTTGATGTTGGCGTGGAATGTCAGTTCTCTTAATATGTTCAGGTGCTTGTCTGCCACGAGAACGCGGTCTGTCGACTGTTCATGGGGACACATCCATATCTGCTCCGAAGCCTTGTCGACAACAAAATCAAAACGTCTGTGCATCTCAGGGTTCTGTGTCCTGTCTATGACGCTGAAGTCTGTCTTCGATATTCGTGACAGACCGAAGCGGTCGTTCACTACTATGGAAGCGGAGTCCATATCGTGTATGCCGTACACCATATTGAAACCCGTATTGTTTCCGGAATAAAACTGATTGCCCCTTTTCACCGCCCAGCCGCACTCATTCGTCAGCCACAGATTGCCGTCGTCGTC
Organism: Streptococcaceae bacterium; assembly: GCA_963607015.1. Taxonomy (GTDB): domain Bacteria; phylum Bacteroidota; class Bacteroidia; order Bacteroidales; family Bacteroidaceae; genus Bacteroides. Next base: position 3,832 of record CAVDAU010000042.1, on the reverse strand, counting down.
AAAACACAAATTCCGGATGTTGTCATTGTTCAACCCCATGGAATCGGCACTGGCATAACTTGTCACATAGTCCGACCCGTTGTATTTGTTCAATCCGTGATTGGTACCAATCCAGAGGTTGCCTTTCCCGTCTTTTACCATTGATGTGACCTTGGGACTTGACAATGCACTGGGGAAACCGTGTATGACATATTGCTGTGCCAAGCCCTGCATAGTATGTAGCAGGCAAAGCATCAATATAAAGTAAGGCAACTTGTGTGTTTTCATAGCTTTCATTTCATGCAAAGGTAGAAAATAACGGCAAAAGAAGGAAACCGAACATCCTTACAGCCGTTGTTTAAAGATTTGTGCAACTCGTCTGAAGAAACGTACAACGTCCGCTGCAAGAAAGTGAAAGAGAACGGAAGACGGGTGCAAGCTGTAGAAGTGCCATCCCCATAATTTTGCCCGTACAAAAACAGTATGCGGACAACACAGACCATCACAATTATATAGAGTAATGAAAGAGATGAAAAAACGAATTGGAATGACAGGAACGTTAGGCTTTGTGGCAGTGGCACTGCTGTTTGCCGCACAGTCCTGTTCGGGGACAGAATCGGGCAAAACCGCAGAAAATGACGGACAACGTCTATATATAGGAGATAGCATTGCCATTGCCGACACCCAGTATGGAAAAGTCAAAGGATTCATTCTGGACAGTATATATACCTTTCGCGGCATACCTTACGGTGCGTCCACGGAAGGCGAGAACCGCTTCATGCCGCCATGTGAGCCCAAGCCCTGGAGTGGTGTTCTGCCGACCGTGTTTTGGGGAGACTCCGCTCCACAGAATACGGACAACAAATACGGCAACAACTATTCGACATTCACGGATCATTGGAACTACTACGAGGTGAGTGAAGATTGCCTGAGACTGAACGTGTGGACACCTGGACTGGACACAGGGAAACGTCCTGTTTTGGTATGGATTCACGGCGGCGGTTTCACCAACGGCAACAGCATAGAACAGGATAGCTACGACGGAGAGAATCTTACGAAGAAAGGTGACATCGTGTTTGTCTCCATCAACCACCGTCTTGGTCCAATGGGATTCACGGACTTCTCCAGCGCAGACGACAGATTCAGCGAAAGCGGTAATGTGGGTGTTCTCGATATGGTCGCTGCGCTCAAATGGGTGCACAACAATATAGCCAACTTCGGTGGAGACCCTGCGAATGTCACAGTCATGGGACAGTCCGGCGGTGGTGCAAAGGTGTGCACACTTGTTGCAATGAACGAGACTGCCGGACTGATACACAAGGCAGTCGCTCTAAGCGGCAACATATACAGTGCAATCAATCCGGACTACAGTAGGGGTCTCGGAAAGTATATACTCGAAAAGGCCGGTCTACAGCCGTCCGAAATAGGCAAACTACAGCAAATGCCGTGGCGTGAATACTATGACATGGCTGTCCGCGCGGCAGCCGAATACGACCTTGCGTATGGCGGCAACGGCATGATGAGGGGATCGTTCGGGCCTGTCGGCGACGGATTCCATGTGCCTGGTGGAGTGTTCTATGCCAACGAAGACGCAGCGAACGCCAACGTCCCGATGCTGTTCTGTACAAACACATGCGAGTTCTCAATGAGCCGTGACAATGCCGCAATGGAGAACATAGACCTTGCAGGGGTAACCGAAATCGTGAGAAAAAGCCATCCCGACAATGCAGAAGATATAGTGAGGGCTTATGCCGACGTGTTTCCGAATCTGAGTCCCATTGAGGTGCTTGGACTGATATATAGCGCGAGGGACAAGGTCATAGCGGCAGCAAATGCCAAATCCGTGCAAAAAGCCCCTGTCTATTTGGCCTGGTTTGGGTGGAATCCTCCCCTCTATGACGGACGTATGCGTGCTTTCCATTGCTTGGACATCAGCTTTTGGCTGTGCAACACAGACAGGATGTTCACCCATACCGGTGGAGGCAAACGTCCGAGAATGTTGTCTGACAGGATGTCGGATGCACTCCTAGCCTTTATGCAGACAGGCAATCCGAACTGCGGAAGTATGCCCGAATGGCCACAGTACACAGCGGAGAAAGGTGAGACCATGATGCTCGGAGACGAATGTAAGGTTGTCCTCGACCCCGACAGAGAAGCAAGGCTGACACTCGATGTGAAACAATGAAATATTAAGGTTAGTCATACGAAATAGGCATTAGTCGTATAAGGTAAAAGGATTGTTTGTTTGATAACGACAAAGAAATTGTATATTAATTTTTAAATCTAAAAGCAATGAAAGAAAGTTTTTTTGACAAACGGTTGTTTGTCCTGTTGAACTTCCTCTTGTTGGGCTGGTGTGCTGCAATGGCACAGCAAAGCATAACGGGAAGTGTCTATGACACGAACAACGAGCCTATCATTGGCGTGAATGTTCTTGCAAAAGGGACATCCGTCGGTGCAATCACAGATTTGGACGGCAACTTCACGTTGCCCGTGGAAGCGGGAACAATCCTGCAGTTCAGCTACATCGGCTATATCAGTCAGGAAGTAGCGGCACAGAACAATATGCGTGTTGTTCTGAAAGAAGACTCCGAAACGCTGGATGAAGTTGTCGTCGTTGGTTATGGCGTGCAAAAGAAAAGCTCCGTCACCGGCTCTATTTCAAAGGTAGACGAGAAGGAGATGGCAAACCGAACCATAACGTCTGCAGTGGAAGCATTGGGCGGCAAGACATCCGGAGTGCAGATTCTTAGTTCTTCAGCAGCTCCTGGTTCATCACCGGTCATCAGAGTGCGCGGATATTCATCAAACTACTCTTCCGAACCGCTGTACATAGTGGATGGTCTGAAGATGTCGAGCATTGGCAATATTGATGCCAACGACATTGAGAGTATTGAGGTGCTGAAGGATGCCGCATCGGCTGCCATCTACGGTGCAGAAGCCGGCAATGGCGTAGTGCTGATTACCACAAAGAGGGCTTCCGAGGGAAAAACGAAAATCAGCTATGATTTTCAGTATACGGCACAAAGCCTGATCAAGAAACCTGATGTGTTGAATGCTCAGGAATACATCAATTACTACAGAGAAGGTGGATTCATCACGGACGACAAGTTGGCTACCTACTATGACGGCACGACCGATACAAATTGGGCAGATGTGGCCTTCGAGACAGGATCTATGCAGAAGCACACACTGACATTGGAAAATGCAGGAGAAAAGAGCAGTCTGCTGATGTCACTGAACTACCTTGATAATAACGGAATAGTCGTAGGCGACAAGGATACATATAAGCGCATCAATCTGACAATCAACGGTTCGGTAAAGCCTTACAAATGGTTGGATATGGGCGTTAATGCCAATATAGGATATACAAAAAGCAAGAACATTTCTGCCAACGGCGGGGGTGTGGGTGCAGGTATAATGACTTCCGTCTTGGAAGCAGACCCTCTTTGCCCTATATATTATGACAACGATAATCTTCCGTCGTATGTGACAAACATGCTAAATGAGGGGCGTGCTTTAACACAAGCTCCCGATGGACGTTATTATGGTGTCTCTCAGTTCTATCAGTCAGCACAGATAAATCCTCTCATAATAAGGGATGTATCCACAAGCAATGCGAGCAGCAAAAATGTACGTGCCAATTTTTATGTAAATCTGACACCCATCAGCGGCTTGACGATCACATCGCGTTTCGGAACAAATTTCGTCGACACATATTCGCGTTCATACAACAAGGTCTATTATGCTTCTTCGTGGTCAAACAACAATTATCCGATAGTGTCCCAGTCATCGCCACAGAGGATGTATTGGCAGTGGGAAAATTTTGCAAATTACACAAAGACTTTCGGAG
>CAVDAU010000041.1:0-13824 GCA_963607015.1 Streptococcaceae bacterium | reverse complement strand
ACGACTTAGGTTAATATCTGACACGACTTATATTGCCTTCAACAACCTTTTCTCCCATATTCCTCTCCGACTTTCGTGGGTAGCAAGGTGCAAAGCAAGATACTCATCTTGGTCGGGCAAGGCGTGCCGATTAGAACGGGGTTGTCTTCCCGACCGTCCGTGGCGATGTACCTACAGGTGATTACTCGGGTAAGTCTTTTTAGCAATAATTAGGTATTCCCCGCGTTTGCAGCCCTTCATACTTTTGCAGCGGTAAAATTATGTGAAAGAGATATGAACAAACAGGTAATCATCTTTTCAATGGGTATCCTTATGGCTGCACAGAGCCTTTGCGCAGCCGAACCCACAAAGTCTGTGGCTTCTTCAGACGACAACGACAACAACAATTCATCATACACCACGGTCTCGACACAGTATGACGGCGACTGGCGTTTCCGCATGGGCGGCTACGGCGAGATGCTCGGCACGTGGAAGGACTACGGCATCAACCGCTGGAGCGGTTCCAACAAGGGCAACTCCAAGATAAACCATGCCGAAGTGTCACTGCCGCGCTTCATCCTTGCACTGGACTACAAGTTCTCTGACAAGTGGATTCTCGGTGCGGAGATAGAGTTTGAAGCCGGCGGCACGGGCACAGCCTACGAGCTTGAGACAGGCACCGGCAGCGAGAACGGCGAATATGAGTCGGAGATGGAGAAGGGCGGCGAGGTTGCCCTCGAGCAGTTCCACATCACGCGTCTCATCGTTCCGCAGTTCAACGTGCGTGTGGGTCACATGGTTCTGCCTGTCGGCCTGACCAACAGCCATCATGAGCCGACCAACTTCTTCGGCACGGCACGCAACGAGGGCGAGACCACATTCCTGCCGTCGACATGGCATGAGACCGGCATTGAGTTCTTCGGCAGCTTCGGCAAGGGATATGCGGCGTTCAACTATCAGGCCATGATTGTTGCGGGACTTAACCCCAACGGCTTCAGCAAGTATGACTGGGTTGCCGGTGGCCGTCAGGGAATCTTCGAGACCGATAACTTCAGTTCGCCCGCATGGATTGGCCGACTGGACTACGTCGGAGTGCCGGGACTGCGTGTCGGTGCTTCCTACTACTTCGTCAACAATGCCGGTGCCAACTCCGACAAGCTGATAACCTACGACCAGGTGGGCAAGATACCCGTGCGCATCTTCACAGCCGACGCACAGTATATAAATAGGTATGTCACCGCGCGTGCCAACTTCATGACCGGACACATAGGACATGCCGCCGCGATAGGGCGCATCAACAACTCCTACTCCAGCAAGTCGCCCTACAGCCGCTTCACGCCGATAGCCAGTGGCTCGATGACCTATATGGGCGAGGTCGGTTTCAACCTGAAGACCATCCTGGGCAAGGAGAACTTCCCCGTGATATATCCTTTTGCCCACTACGAATACTACAACCCGCAGCAGGAAGCCGATGTGGACCAGATAATGGACAAACGCTGTCAGGTCAGCCTGTGGAAGTTCGGTCTCAACTGGAAACCGCTGCCAAACCTTGTGGTGAAGGCCGACTATACCATGCGTCAGATAGGCACGCAGAAAGTCTTCGGCAAGGGACTCTACAACAGCGAGAATGAGTTTGGTCTTGCCGTTGCCTATGTGGGCTGGTTCTTCCAAAAGTGAATTGCAGAGAGAAACAAATATCAAACAAAAACTAATCAATAGACAAAAATGAGAAAGAACACTTTGACGACAGGCCTGTTTGCCGTGGCTCTGGCCTGTGGATTTGCTTCGTGCGGAGACGACAACAACGGGACCGATCCTGTCGACAAGACCTATGCCATCACCCAGGCTCAGCTCGACCCCGTCATCCAGCAGGTGGTGAACAATGTGATACTGCCCACATACAAGGATCTGGCAGACAACAACGATGCCCTGAACAGTGCAGTGCAGACGTTCCGCCAGTCGCCCTCCGACGCCAACTTCGAGGCTTTGGCCAATGCGTGGCTTGCAGCACGCCAGCCATGGGAGACCAGTGAGGCATTCCTGTGGGGACCTGTAAAGGACAAGGGACTTGACCCCAACATGGACAGCTGGCCTCTCGACCAGTCGGCCATCGTGCAGCTGTTGCAGTCGCAGCAGTGGAACGACATGGAATGGTCAGGCGACTACAACGAGGACGATGACAACATCGCCGCAAAGCAGGAGGTACGTGGCTTCCACACGCTGGAGTACCTGACATTCTTCGACGGCAAGGCCCGCACCGTATCAGGGACAAGTGCAACAGGATTTCAGGATCCCAACGCCCTGCAGTATGGCGACGCTGTGGCAGCCAAGTACAGCGATGCATGGGGCAACTACATGCAGGCCGTAGGTGCTCTGCTGCGTTCGGATGCCAACACACTGTATTCCGACTGGTCGGAGAGCTTCAACGGCGGCAAGAGCTATGCGGAGATATTCAAGTCGCATGACGGCACACAGGGCTATCAGAGTGCACTGAACTGCATCGAGACCCTGATTGACGGTTGCACGGACATTGCGAGCGAGGTCGGTTCGTCCAAGATCGGCGACCCCATCAGCAAGTATGAGGCAGGTCAGACAGAGGAAGCCCTCTATGCCGTGGAGTCGTGGTACAGCTGGCACTCGCGCGATGACTATACCAACAACATCTACTCCATCCGCAACGTCTACTATGGTTCGCTCGACGGAACAGTGAACAGCAACTCCATGTCTGCCGTAATGGCAAAGGTCAACTCAGACCTCGACACGAAGGTCAAGAACGCCATCTCTACAGCAGCGGCAGCCATCCAGGCCATTCCGCAGCCGTTCCGCAACAACATCAACAGTGCTGAGGCAAAGGCGGCAATGGATGCCTGTGGCGATCTTGAGGATGTCCTGAACAAGGAGCTGAAGCCATACTTCCAGAACAATACCGACCCTAACGAGTAAACTTCGTGCCGTGGGGCTATTGTTCAGGAACTGAACAGTATAGAATCCGGAAGAGAGAAGGCTGTGTCTCCTTGCAGATGCAACCTCCTCTTTCGGAGTTTAAGGAAAAGTACTAATTGCGTATTTATGAACAGATTGATCAGTTATACCTTATTTGCCGTAAGTGCATCCCTCTCGCTCGCAGCCTGCGACGAGAACCAAGGCATTACTGAGGAGCAGATCGAGATTCCTGCCGGATATGCATTGTCTGCAGGCACGTCGACCACGTTCTTCAATTCGCCTGTGGCTTATGACCAGCCTGCGGAGTGGGTGTCGGGCAAATACGACTCGCGTTTCACCAATGGCGACAAGCTGTATGACAACGTGAAGACGATAAACCATAACGGCAGTATGGGAGGTCTCGGACCTGTGTATGCAGGCTACAGCTGCGGCAGCTGCCACCGCAATGCAGGACGCACGGAGCCTACGCTTTGGACCGAAGGCGGTTCCGGCTCGTATGGATTTACGTCGGCTCTTATCTATATCACGCGCAAGAACGGATCGTTCTTCCAGAACTACGGGCGCGTGATCCACGACAATGCCATCTATGGTGTCGAACCGGAAGGCAAGCTGAAGGTGACTTATGATTTCGAGACCTTCGAGTTCCCCGACGGCGAGACCTACGAACTGGCCAAGCCTAACTATGAGATTACCGAATGGTATGCCGACAGCATACGTCCGGAGGATATGTTCATCACGGTCCGCATACCGCTGCGACATGTCGGCATGGGGCAGATGATGGCTCTCGATCCCAATGAGATTGAAGCCCTTGCCGCACAGAGCAACTACCCCGAGCTGGGTATCAGCGGCCGTGCCAACTACATCACGGAGAAAGGTGTCACGCAGCTCGGCTTGTCGGGCAACAAGGCACAGCATGCCGACCTGACCGTCGAGCTGGGCTACTCCAGCGATATGGGCTTGACCAACAGCCGCTATCCGGAGGAAATCAGTGAGGGACAGGCACAGATCGGTCAGGGCGCAGCCATGGGACTGAGCTACAAGATGCTCGACGTGACCACTCAGGAGATGGAGGACGTGGATCTGTATATGCAGGCACTTGGCGTGCCGGCACGCCGCAACGTCAACAATGCCAAGGTGAAACGTGGAGAGGAAATGTTCCATAAGGCCAAGTGCCACCTTTGCCACGTTGAGACACTTCACACCAAGCCGCGCGGATCTGTGCTGCTGGCAGGCACGCAGTTGCCATGGTTGGGTGGGCAGACCATACATCCGTACTCGGACTATCTGCTTCACGACATGGGTTCGGAGATCATGGGTGTCGGCCTGAACGACAACTATGTCAGCGGACTGGCTCGCGGCAATGAGTGGAGAACCACTCCCCTCTGGGGCATAGGACTTCAGCAGAAGGTGAACGGACATACCTACTTCCTGCACGACGGACGTGCCCGCAACTACGTGGAAGCCATAATGTGGCACGGCGGTGAAGGCGAAGCCTCGAAGAACATATTCAAGAATATCCAAGGACGACCGCGACGCACTGATAGCATTCCTCAACTCACTCTGAAAAGACAAAGAAAAAGAAAACTCATACATACATATATATATATAATCTTACAGAAACATAATTATGAAGAAGATATTGTTTGCCATCATGCTGATGGCTCTGTTGCCCGTAACGGCAATGGCTCAATACGATGCCGACACGGAGAATGGTGTGGTTTCCCTTGCAGGCCGCGAGGGCTTCTCGATAGGCTCCAAGGACGGCGATTTCCTGTTCCGTCCCTATCTGCTGGTGCAGACGGCAGCCAAGTTCAACTACTATGACGACGAAGGACTTGACAAGGCATACAATCAGGACAACGTCGCCAACTCGGGTTTTGCCATTCCTTATGCCGTGCTGGGCTTCACCGGCAAGGCTTTCGGCAAGCTGACGTTCAACCTCTCCATCAATGCCGCCGCTTCGGGCGGTCAGCTGCTTCAGCAGGCGTGGGCGGACTATGCTTTCAGCGACAAGATCGCCATACGCGCAGGTAAGTTCAAGGCTCCATATACCCATGCCTATCTGACCACCCTCGGTGAGACGCTGATGCCGGCAATGCCTACTTCGCTGACCGCATCGTCCATCCTGCCATACTCGCTCAATGCCGTCAACCCGAACATCGGCTTGGGCTTTGACCTCGGCATTGAGATCCACGGTATGCTGGACAAGTTCGGATATGAACTCGGCATCTTCAACGGCACAGGCGCATCGGTCAACTCTGCCACCAAGACATTCAGTGACGACTGGCACATACCGTCGCTGCTGTATGCCGGTCGCCTGACCTATCAGCCGAAGGGCATCATGCCTGCCACACAGGGCAACCCCAAGTATCTGCATGAAGACAAAATCCTGTTCGGCGTGTCTTCTTCGCTGAATGTGGAGAGCGAGAGCGAGAGCACCAATGACTTCCGTGCCGGACTGGAGTTTGCCATGCTGAAGAACCGCCTGTATCTGGCTGCCGAGGCTTACTATATGCACATCGGCTTCACCGACCGCATGAAGATAAACGACAGCTACAACTACTGGGGCGGCTATGTGCAGGCAGGCTACTTCGTCGCGTCGCACTTCCAGCTTGCAGCCCGCTATGACTTCATGGACCGCAACGGCACGGACAAGAAAGGTCTGCTCAACATGCCGGCTGTGGGCTTCAACTACTTCTTCCCGAACAGCAACGTCAAGCTGCAGACCATGTATCAGTACATAGGCCGCACGGGTCATGCCACACAGCTCGACCGTGACAACGACGACCTCGGACTGGCACAGCACTCGGCTGTGGTGATGCTGCAGTATGCTTTCTAACGGACGCTGAGAGGATTTTGACATGAAAGATTATCTTTATACATTTGCCGCCGCTTTCCTCTTGGCTCTCACCGTGGCATCGTGCGACGACGGACGCATAGAAGAGAAGAAGCAGACGACGGAGAATGGACGTACCGTGAACGTCACTGCCAATCTCACGGGAGTGGACTCATGGCCCGAGTCTTCATACTATGTAGCCCTGGCAGGCTTCAACGACACGAGCAACTATGCCGTGATACTGAAGCAGGTGCCTGCTCCGAGTGAAGAGGGAGGGGCGGTGTCCATGAACCTGTCGAACATCAGCGACGACGTGACGCGTGTGGAGCTGTGTGTGGTGACGCGGTTGCGCCAGCACGTCATGGCTCTCTACACCATCGGGGAAGACGAGCTGAAGGCTTCTGACGAGATAACGGTGAACGTCGGCTCACTGGATGTCGGCATGTTCAGTACCATACAGAAGAATGTGTTCAACACCACGTGCGCCAACTGCCACGGAGCGTCGACACATGCTGCCGCAGGGCTTTATCTGACAGAGGGACACAGCCATGCTGCCACGGTCAACAAGAGTTCCACGAAGGTGGATGGCGAGATGATTGTCGAACCGTATAACTCGAACGGAAGCGTGCTCTACAGAGCACTGTCGTCAAGCCTGTCTATCGACGGAGGCTGGGGCTATAACCACACCGGTGAGGTGACCGACAGCAACATATTGGGAATGATAAGGAGCTGGATCGACAACGGAGCCGAGGAGTGATTGGAACAACAGAGAGACACACAAGGAGATACTGATTTTTATGGATAACAAAAGACATATTGTTGAGTTGAAGAACGCACGCGCTGAGATATTCAGCCTGACGATGGAGGGTGGAGTGTCGGAACATCATGTCATGGTGCATGTCACTGACGGGACGCTCTGCTTTCAGCATCAGGTGGAGGCTCTGCTCGACGCCTACGACGAGGTGATAGGGCATTATGTCAGCGGTGCACAGTCTGTGTTCAAGCGTTACTTCCTGAGTGATGCCGCCAACCAGACCAATACGCTGCTTGCCAACCTCCCCGAGAGTGCCGACTGTGCAGTCTCCATCGTTCAGCAGGCTCCTTTGGACGGCACCAAGATTGCGCTGTGGGTCTATCTGCTGACCGGTGTCAAGACGCGCAACCTGAGTGACGGACTGTATGAGGCTGCCCACGGTGCTTACCGCCATTTGTGGGTCGGCGGCAATCAGGTGATGAGCGACAACTCCGAATACCAGACGCGCATACTGCTCAACAACTACATCCTCAAGCTCAACGAGCAGGGATGCACGTTGGCAGACAACTGCATACGCACATGGTTCTTCGTTCAGGACATCGACAACAACTATGCCGGCATGGTGAAGGCACGCAACGAAGTCTTCGTCACGCAGAACCTGACGGAGAAGACACACTACATCGCCAGCACCGGCATAGGCGGACGCACTGCCGACCCCAAGATAAAGGTGCTGATGGATGCCTACTCCGTGGCAGGACTGAAGCCCGGGCAGACGCGCTTCCTCTATGCTCTCGACCACCTAAACCGCACCAGCGACTACGGCGTGAGCTTTGAGCGTGGCACGTGCGTGGACTATGGCGACCGCCGTCAGGTGTTCATCTCCGGCACTGCCAGCATTGACGACAAGGGGCAGGTGCTCCATGTCGGCGACATAGTGAAGCAGACCGGACGCATGCTGGAGAATGTGGAGTGCCTGCTCCGTGAGGGTGGCATGACATTCCATGACATAGGACAGATGACGGTCTACCTACGTGACATTGCCGACTATGCCGTCGTCAAGGGCATCTTTGACGAGCGTTTCCCTGATATGCCGAAGGTCTTTGTCAACGCGCCGGTGTGCCGTCCGACATGGCTCATTGAGGTGGAATGTATGGGAGTCAAGAGCGTCCGCAACGAGGGGCTTGCCGACTTCTGATAAAACCTCCGTACTTGAAGGATGAAGGCAGACAAATGGGTTACACGTGCAGTGGTTGTCCTCATGACGGTGCTTGTGCTGGTTCTCGGCACGGCAACGGTCATTGAAGAGGGCAGGGGCACAGCCTTTGTCAGCCGCAACATATATGGCACTCCATGGTTCTGCACGCTGTGGGGTGCCATTGCTTTTCTTGGATGTGCCGCCATGGTGCGCCGCCGTCTGTGGCGACGCATGTCGCTCCTGCTGCTGCACGCATCATTCCTTGTCATTCTTGCCGGTGCATTGGTGACGCGCATGACGAGTGTCACCGGCATGTTGCACCTGCGTCCCGACAGTCCCGGACAGGATGTGATGCTGACCGAAGACGGCGGATCACACCGTCTGCCCTTCACCATCGGGCTTGACACATTCTACATTGAGCATTACCCCGGCACTGACGCTCCGTCGGACTATGTGAGCCGTGTGCGTGTCGATGCGCAGCCTGACACGCACGTCATATCCATGAACAACATCCTTGAGGTGCAGGGCTACCGCCTGTATCAGTCCTCATACGACGACGACCGGCTCGGCACGTGGCTGACGGTCTATCATGACCCGTGGGGAATAGCCGTCACCTACGCCGGCTACCTGCTGCTCGGGCTGTCCATGCTGTGGGTGTTGCTGTCGCGCAAGGAAGAGTTCCGCCGCCTGCTCAGGCATCCGTCGTTGCGACGTAGCATGCTCGTGCTGCTGCTTGCGGTCATCCCCCTTGCAGGATTGGCACAGGGGCAGGGCGACAACCGCACACTGCCCGTGCTGAAGCGTTCGCAAGCCGACAGCCTGGCACGCGTTCAGGTGCTCTATCAGGACCGCATCGTGCCGTTCAACACCTTGGCGCGTGACTTCGTGACCAAGCTCTACGGACGCGCCTCATACCACGGCTTCACCGCCGAACAAGTCCTTGGCGGATGGCTGCTCAGTCCTGACGTGTGGAAGGACGAGCCGATGATAAAAATCAAGAGCGAACCTCTGCGCCGGATGCTTGGCATTGAAGGCAACTATGCGCGGCTGTCGCAGCTCTATGACGGCGACACTTACCGTCTGGAACAGATATGGAGGGATGCGCAGAGTCAAGGTGCCAATAGCGCATTGGCGAAGAGCGTGCTTGAGGTCGACGAGAAGGTGGGACTGGTGCTGATGCTTACCAACGGCACGCTGATACACACCGTTGCCGATGACCCCGCGCTGCACAAGGCACCGGACACGCGCATCGGTGCGGAGATACTGTATAACCGTCTGCCCGTTGCCAAGATACTGTTCATGATCAACCTCACGCTGGGCTTCCTGTCGTTCTTCTTCATGACCTATCGCTGCACGGCTGTGCGCCCGAGGTTTGTGCGTCCTGCCGGCGTGTTCTTCAGGATCATGCTCTATCTGTCGCTTGCCTTCTGCCTGTTCGGCTATGTCCTGCGCTGGTATGTGGGTGGGCGCATACCTCTCGGCAATGGCTATGAGACCATGCTGTTCCTGTCTCTCGTGATACTCGCACTCTCTGCGCTGATGTGCCGCCGTTTCCCCTACACGCTTGTCTTCGGCTTCCTGCTCTCGGGCTTCACGCTGTTGGTGGCATACCTCGGGCAGATGAATCCGCAGATAACGGTACTCATGCCCGTGCTGTCGTCACCGCTGTTGAGCGTACATGTGTCGGTCATCATGGTGTCCTATGCCCTGCTTGCGTTCATCATGCTCAACGGGCTGCTGGCACTGCCGATCATCCGCCGCCGTCCCGATGTGGTCGGGCAGCTCACCGTGCTCAGCCGTCTGCTGCTCTATCCGGCACTGTTCTTCATGGCGGCAGGCATCTTCCTCGGTGCCGTGTGGGCCAACGTGTCGTGGGGCAGCTACTGGTCGTGGGACCCCAAGGAGGTATGGGCACTCATCACCTTCTTGATCTACAGTGCCGCCTTTCACAAACAAGGGCTGCCGTTGTTCGGCAACCCCCGTTTCTTCCACGCCTACATGGTCGTGGCATTCCTTTCCATTCTTATGACCTACTTCGGAGTGAACTACCTTCTTGGCGGCATGCACTCCTACGCCGGTTAGATACCCAGCTTCGCCCTGATGGCTGCGGGAATGGCATCCTTGTGCACCAACACGTAGATGGTCTTGGCGCGTACATAGCTCTCGCTCATGTTCAGGTAGCCGCCGAAGTCATTGCGTGCCGTGCCCCATGAGTTCTTGGTCATGTAGTACTTCGTGCCGTTCTGATCCTTCACGATGCCTGTCAGGTGCATCAGGTGGTCGTCTGTGGTCGTCTTGCCCTCATATCCTTCCTGACGGACTTCCGGTGTCACCTTTATCTCGGGGTAGGGACGCTCGCACTTGTATGCCTCCACCAGACGCTCGCTCTCGTCCAGCTTCTCGAAGCGTGCACGGTCGCTCGTGTCGTAGTCGCTGAAGTCCTTGACCTCGGGATTTATCGCCACACCCTTCTTGAAGAGGAAGCCCTTCTCGCTGACGTCGCCGTCCCATGCCACGGTGTAGCCCGTGTTGAGCGCGTTGTCCATCACCTGCATCATCTCGTCGAGCGGCAGGTTATACATCTGCTGGTATTCCCAGTTGTCGGGGATTTCGACGATGAACTTCTCGTAGTAAGGCTTGTGGGTGAAGCTCGTGATGCCCACGTAGTCGTCGAGGTTCAGCTCCAGGCTCTCGGCGAAGCTCTTCGGCGTATATTCCTTGCCTTTGTAGGTGAACTTCTCGGGCACCTTGCCGAGGTAGATGTCAAGCACTGCGTTATACAGCTCCAGCGACTGCTTGCTCTGCTTCTTGTTCTTCACTGTGGCCTCGGAGATGGCACGCACATACGATGCCAGCTCGCGGTGGTTGTGTGTCGGCGAGTCGTAGTTGATGCCGGAGTAGACCTCTTCAGGCACTATGCCTGCCTGACTGAAGGCGTTGAACCATGACTGCGTGATGCTGCCCTGGCCCACGTTGCCGCGTCCGTTGCGGATGAAGTTGTCCTTCAACTGGTTCAGATACTTCTGTCGGGCTATGAACATCTCCGACAGGTCATACTCGCCCTTGCCCTTGCGCAGCAGCTCCGCCTCGATGAACGATGTCGTGGCGAAGTCCCAGCACGTGCCGGTCGATGCCTGATTCTTCACAGGTGTCACCTTCTGCGATACCACGGTTGTGAATTTGTAGCCTTCCGGCTCCTGTGCCATCACCGTCGTTGCGCACAGCAACGCCACGGCCATGACTGAAAATGATTTCTTTCTCATATTGCTTTACTCTGTTTTGATTGGTCTTTGTCTAAGTATTGTATCGTTGTACACCATATACATATATATATATAATGGTGTGTTTTAGAAGCCGAAGTGGTTCTCGTGCCAGAACTGTCCGAACATCTCGTCCCAGCGCAGCAGGGCTGCTCCGGCAAAGTCGCGTGAGTAGTCGGTCAGGAACTCGCGTGCCGCAGCCTCACCCTTGGCAGCCGCAATCTCCTTATACTTGCTCTCCACCAACGGTGTCTCCATCAGTCCTTTCTCCTCGAAGTGGTCGCGGTTCTTCTCCAGCGTCTTGCGGCATGTGCCCCACTTCAGTGCCGCCAACTTGTTTGTGCGGCGGAAGTGCCATGCTGCCGAGTCGTCGCGATAGCGGTGGTTGGAACATATCTTGAAGCTCGCCGGCACGTCCGTTGCACCTACATATATAGGTATGCGTGGGCTTTGTCCGGGGTTGTCCATGCTCAGCCATACCAGTCCGCCAATGGCATCGGGCAGCCACGATCGCAGCTGTATCACCGTGGCGTAGGCGCATTGCGGCACTGCGATGTTGCGCACCGACTTCACTGCGCCGTCCTTCACGCCGTTCAGCATGGCTATCTCGTCAGGACGCATCCACGGGTTTGCCTTCGGGCTTTTCTGTATGCTCTTGACGCCTGTCTCGCGGTCGGTCACCTCAACCGTGAGGTTCTGTGTCACGTCCCACTCTGTGCCTTCGTATGTCTGGCGGAACATTGCCAGCACGTCCTGCACGCTGATTTTCTTCTCGGGCTTGATGGTGAACGGCAGTTCCTCGGCATCATACTTCAGTCCCAACGACGGAGCGAATGTGTTGAAGATGAAGTACTCGCGCACGCTGAATGCCTTGTACTGTCCGCTGCGGTTGGGGCCTCCGTAGGCCTTCCAGAACTTGAACTCCGACTTGCCGTCCCAGTAGCCCAGCTTCTTTGCCACGTCGTAGACGTTCTCCGAGGCCATATAGTGGTCTTTGTCGCTCAGGTCGAGCGTGCTTATGCGCGGTATGTTTGCCGAAACGCCGATGTGGTCGTCGGGGATGCGCACGGCTGCCCACACTCCGCCGACCTTGTCCTTGCCCTCACCGAACACCTCGAAGTGCCACACTTCCTTCGTGTCGGCAATGGTCAGGCACTCGCCCGTGTCGCCGTAGCCGTACTGCTTGATCAGTTCGCCCATCAGCTTTATGGCCTCACGGGCAGTGGTGCAGCGTTGCAGTGCCACGCGCTCCAGCTCCTCAATCATGAACATTCCCTGCTTGTTGCGCAGGTCGCGTCGTCCGCTGATGGTGGTCTCGCCCATGGCAAGCTGCTTCTCGTTGGCACAGGGATAGGCCGTGTCGAGATATGAGAACGTGTGGCTTGCCTGCGGTATCGTGCCCTTCACGGTCATGCCCGTCTGGTCGGTCGATGTCTCCGTGTGCATCCGTCCGTCGTAGATGCTCATTATGGTGTCGGTCTTGTAGTCCGCCGCCGGTGTCATTGTCAGCCAGTTGCGATACCAGCTGTCGCACGTGTGGCTGGTCATGACCGAACCGTCCGTGCTTGCGTCCTTGCCCACCATTATGCTTGTGCAACTCTCGGGGTCGCGCTGCACTGCCGCGTTCTGCTGTGCGCTGATGCACTGTGGCAGCAGGACTGCCAGTGTCAGCATGCTTATGACTTTGTTCATCATTGTGTGTATTGAGTTAAAATGATTGTTATCGCCGCCAAAAGTAGTCATTATTTCAGACATTGCGCCTTTTCGGTGACAAAATATTCCGAGTAAGTCCGCTTTGAGCTTACTTTTTGGATGAATGGGCGATATGGGTGGAATGGGCAGAATGGGCCTGACAGACGTGACGGACAGCCGGTTCAGCGGCTGAGCCGGTGTGCGTCTTCGATGGTGATGGTGCCGGCTTCCTGCCTGATGATGCCCTGCTCCGACAGGCTGTCAAGCGCGGCGGTGGCGGCAGGAACGCTGAGACCTGTGGCGGTGGCGAGCTGACGCACGGTGATGCGCACCTGCTTGCGTCCCTCGGGAGTGGCGAAGCGGCGCAGGAAGAAGCCGCACACGATGTCCACGGGGTCGCTCTTGCCTGCGGGGGTGCTCCACAGCGTGTTGTTGTAGAGCTGCGAGCGGAGGCTCAGCATGTTCAGGTAGTTGGTGGCAAAGATGGGGTAACAGCACAGATGGTTGAGCAGTGCGTTCTTGCTGACGCTCATCACGCCCGTCTCGGAGACGGCTGTATAGGTGGACAGGAAGCGGTTGTCAAGTCCGAACAGCGAGTAAGGCTCGATGACGAAAGGCCCGCTCATGTATTCACGGAACTCATAGGGGCGGGCGGCGGACTTGCCTGTGGCACGACCGTCGGTGCGCGACAGCGTCTGTCGGCACACCTCTCCGTTCAGCACGAACGTCAGACGGCGGTCGGACGCTCCGCTGCACGCGATGGTGTCTCCTGCTGCGAACGTGGCGAACGTGAACTTGACCCTGCCGAGTATCCGGCTCATCTCCTCGATTGTCAGACCCTGAAACAGCGGCAGTTGCAGTATCCTCTCGTATGGCGAACTGTTCATCTTCTTCCTTCTGCGTGTTGTGAACCGTGTGCAAAAATACGGAATCCGCACCGCATGACTGAATGTCGCCCCCTGCTTTTTCAGGTTTTTATCAAACTTTAATAACGGTGCGCGGCGCACCCCCAATATCCATGTCCTGTGGCATGTGTGCCCAAAACTCAAAGCCTATCATGGCTGTCTATGAATGCCCATCGTTGGGTTCTATGGATGCCCATTCTTAGGTTGAATGAATGCCCGTTCTTAGGTGCTATGAATGCCCATCCTTAGACCCTTAGAAT
>CAVDAU010000040.1:0-14152 GCA_963607015.1 Streptococcaceae bacterium | reverse complement strand
GACTTATGCCGTCTCCTAACATGACTTATGTCAGCTGCCCGCATGATATCCGACCACATAGACGCGAGCACCGCCTACCGCAGGGAGGCGGACTGCTTGCTTCCGCCGATGCTGAACTTGAGGGTGAGCATCTGGTGCCAATTCAGGCCCTTGCCCGTGACATTGAAGATGGCTCCCGCAAGGACTTCGACGTGGCTGCTGCGGATGAAGCGGTACCTGATGTCGGTGCGGCTGTAGAAGTGCGATTGGTAGTAGGTGTCGCCCCAGTAGTACTGCCCGAAGTGGGCGGAACCGTAGTGTTGCCGGTTGCCTCCGGCATAGAAGGTCTGTCGGGCAATGATGTTGCGCCATTCGGCATCGGCTTCCGCCATGAAGCCTATGGGCACGTTCCACGAGTCGCCGCGCTCGCGGTCGAGACCGAGCAATGCTCCGAGGCGGATGTCAAGCCTGCCTTGCTGCGGCGGCAGGAGGCTGTAGCCGATGTAGGGATGAGCCACGAAGTAGTCGTGGATGTGCTGGCTCTCGTCGGCATCCCACGTCAGGGCGTAGTGATAGTAGTAGCCTTCCGTCCCGAGAGAGAGCCTCCCCATGTTCCTGCGCAGGCTGAAGCCCGCCATGAACTGTTCGCGCCGCGTGTCGGTGCGCGAGCTTGTCCAGTCGAGAAAGGCCTCTATGTGTCCGCCGTCGCGCAGGTACTGGAAGGCGAAGCCCTGTATCATGGGGCGGTAGTAGCGCACGGTGTCGCTGATGAGAGCCGTGGGATAGTCGCCTATCAGGCGGTCGCGGCTGAAGCTGCCGAGCAGAAAGCGGAAGCCGGCATGGCTGTAGCGATAGTATGCAATGAGGTCTCCGCGGGTGAACCCGCGCTTGTGTCCCCACTCTGCCAGTCCGCTGTAGCCCGCCATCAGTGCGTGGCGCGAACTGTCGAGGCCAATCCCGACCTCGGGAGACAGGCGCAGACCGCTGTGGGTCATGGTGGTGCGGTAGGTATCATCGCCCTCCGAGTTGTCGAAGAACCCGTTGGCGTTGAGCTGCCACTCCAATGTCTGTGCCTGCATGGCGAGCACTGCCGACATGCAGAGCACGACAATGAGGCATGTGATCCTGAGCTTTCCCATCTCCGTTACGGCGGTTTCTGCTTGCTAAACCGGTGGTTTCTGTCGGCCAATCCGCCTATTTCAATCCCTCAATCATGCGCTTCAGCACCACCGTTGCGGAGATTTCACGGTTGGCAGCCTCCGGAATGACAAGCGATTCGGGAGCCTCGATGACATCGTCGGTGACAATCATGTTGCGGCGCACGGGCAGGCAGTGCATGAAGTGGGCATTGTTCGTAACGGCCATGTGTGCGCTGTCCACGGTCCAGCTCATGTCCTTGCTCAGTATCTTGCCGTAGTCGTCGGGGTTGGTAACGCCGGGGCAGCTCCAGTTCTTCGCATAGACAAAGTCGGCTCCTTCGAGGGCTTTCATCTGGTCATACTCCACCCGGGCATTGCCGACGAACTTGGGGTCAAGCTCGTAGCCCTCGGGATGTGTCACCACGAAGTCCACGTCGGCGGCGTTCATCCATTGCGCGAACGAGTTCGGCACAGCCTGCGGCAGTGCGCGTGGATGCGGTGCCCAGGTCATCACGACCTTGGGTCGGCTCTTTGTCCGGTGCTCTTCTATGGTGATGAGGTCGGCAAAGGCCTGAAGAGGATGTACCGTCGCTGTCTCCATGGCGAAGACCGGACGGCCGCTGTACCTGACAAACCGGTTGAAGATGGTCTCCGCATAGTCGTAGCTGCGGTCTTCAAGTCCTGCGAACGAGCGCACGCCTATGATGTCGCAGTAGCTGCCCATGACGGGGATGGCCTCGAGCAAGTGTTCGGACTTGTCGCCGTCCATCACCACGCCGCGCTCCGTCTCGAGCTTCCATGCCCCCTGGTTCACGTCGAGCACGATGACGTTCATGCCGAGGTTGTAGGCAGCCTTCTGCGTGCTGAGGCGCGTGCGCAGGCTTGAGTTGAAGAACACCATGAGAAGCGTCTTGTTGCGCCCCATGTCCACGTGCCTGAACCTGTCGTTCTTTATGCCGATGGCTTCTGCCAGTGCCGGTTGCAGCGGTCCCAGATCGCTGACGTTGCTGAAGTATCTCATTTCCTTATCCTATATATATGTGTGTGTTTATGTCTTCTTCTAAAAGTCGATATGCCTCACGTCGACCTTGCGGTTGAGGAATATCGATGCCGAGTCGGAGAACTTGTCTTCGGACTCGGTGGTGCAATAGGCACAGCGTCCGCCCTTCGTGCACTTGGCATCGATCTCCGGATGCCGGTGCAGATAGTCCTTGAGGCTGTCTGCCACGAGTTCTCCCTGCGTCACTGCGACAACGCCCTCGGGCAGATGCCGGCTGATGGAGCCGAGCAACAGCGGGAAGTGCGTGCAGCCCAGTATGACCGTGTCTATCAGCGGGTCTTTGTCCATGAGCCGACGGATGTATTTCTGCACGAAGTAGTCGGCACCGGGATTGTCGGTCTCGTTGTTCTCGACCAGCGACACCCACATGGGACACGCCACGCTGCTGAGCTGTATCTGCGGGAATGACTTGTGCAGCTCCATGGGGTAGGACTGTGAGGTCACGGTGCCTGTCGTCGCCAGCAGACCCACATGGTTGTTGCGCGTCATGCTTCCGATGCTCTCTATCGTGGGTCGGATCACTCCCAGCACGCGGCGTGCAGGGTCCAGACGGCGCAGGTCGTTCATCTGTATGGTGCGCAGAGCCTTTGCCGAAGCGGTGTTGCACGCCAAGATTACCAGATGGCAACCCTCCTCAAACAGGCGCGTCACGGCCTGGAGCGTGAACTCATAGACAACATCGAACGACCGCGGGCCGTAGGGAGCACGCGCATTGTCGCCGATATACAGGTAGTCATACTGCGGCAACACGTCGCGAATCTTGCTCAGGATGGTCAGTCCGCCGTAGCCTGAGTCGAAGATGCCGATAGGGCCCGGTTGTGTGGGGAGATTGTTCATGGTCGCATTGATAGCACTCTAACGTAGCGACAAAGGTAAGAAAAATAATGCTGACGCAGCCAAACAAATAGGAGGTGCAGACCTGCGGGCCTGCACCTCCTATATATAAATAAGGTATATGTGTTCCTGCTCCTGATTTTACTTGGCTCCGACCTTGTCCTTCACCTGCTGGGTGATGTCGGTGCTCTGCGAGCCGATGAACGGGATGACGGAGCTGCCGTTGGCAATGTCGAAGATGTAGACGTAGCCGCCCTGCTGTCCTATTTCCTGCACGGCCTTGTTGACCTTCTCCATGATCGGTGTCAGTCCTTCCTGCTGAGCCTGCTGCAAGGACTGCGAAGCCTGCTGCTGGAACTCCTGCTGACGCTCATACATGTCCTGCACTTCCTTCTGACGACGCTCCAGGATGTTGCGCGGCAGAGAGTCCTGCTGTGCGACAAGCTCCTGATACTTCTTGTTGAATTCCTCCTGAGTGCGGTTGATTTCGTCCTCGTAGTTCTTCTGCATGGTCTCAAGATCCGATGCGAGTTTCTTGTATTCGTCCATTGCCGTGATGATCTGCGCAGAGTTCATGTGGCCGAATTTGGCTTGTGCCATAGCTCCCAAAGGGAGTGCAAACAGGACTATGGCGATTGCGATTTTCTTTAGCATTGTCTTCTCTTATGTTTTTTTGTTGTTCGTTTTCTGTTTCCTTGACGGTGCGTCCGTGCGACCGTAGGCGCAAAAGTAAGAATTATTTGTCAATTAGTTGCTCATCCGCTCCAATACTTCATCGCTGATGTCAATATCGGGCGACGCGAAGATTACGCTCGATGCCGATGCGCGGTCAAGAACCACGGCATAGCCACGACTTTGGGCTATCGACTTCACCACCTCGTAGACCTCGTCCATGATGGGCTGCACCAGCTCTTCCTGCTTCTTGCTAAGCTCACCGTCGGTGCCGAAGTACTTGCGGCGCAGGTCCGATGCCGACTTCTCCTTGTCGACAATCTCATTCTCGCGTGCCGTGCGCTGTGCGTCGGTCAGCGACGAGGCCTTCTGATAGCTTTCATACAGAGCCTTGGCTTCGTTTGAGACCTTCTCCACCTCTTCCTGCCATTGCTTCGACAGGCTCTCAAGCTCGCCGGAGGCAGTGACATACTCGGGCACATTCTTCAGGATGTACTCCATGTCTATCAGCGCGAACTTCTGTGCCGATGCGCCGAGCGCGGTCAGCATCGTGGCGCATGCGATTAAGAAAAACTTCTTCATGACCTATGTATATGTGTGAGTGTTTAGAATTCCTGTCCCAAGACGAAGTGGAAGTTGCTGCCGCCATACTGCGACGAGCCATACACCTTGTCAAATCCGTATCCCCAGTCGATACCCATCAAGCCGATCATGGGCAGATAGATGCGCACGCCCACGCCTGCCGAACGCTTCATCTCGAACGGGTTGAAGTCGCTGACGTCGTTCCAGGCGTTACCGCCCTCGATGAACGCAAGGGCAAAGATGGTGCTGCTCGTCTCGAGCATCAGCGGGTATCTCAGTTCCAGGCCGAAGCGCGTGTAGGCATATCCTGCCGTGGCGCGTGTCGGTGTCAGTGAGCTGTTCTCATAGCCACGCAGGGCGATGCTCTCGGTGGCGTATGTCGTGTAGCCCGTCATGCCGTCGCCGCCGACATCGAACGTCTGGAACGGAGACTTCTTGTACTTGTTGTAGTGTCCCAACAGACCGAACTCGGCACGTGCCATGACGACAGGCGTGTGCTTCACCGCATACGGGTCGGCCAGCGGGATGTAGACTTTGGACTTGAACTTCCACTTGTGGTATTCAATCCAGCGGAACATGCTGTTGTAGTCTTCCTGGCTGCTTTGGTTGTACTTGCTGTAGTCCTTGCCGTCAATCAGCGAGAAGGGAGGCGTGACCTGTAGCGAGGCAACGAACTCCGAACCCTGACGCGGATAGATGGGGTTGTCCACAGACGAGCGTGCGAGGGTCAGCCCGAGGCCAATCTCATTGCAGCTGCCGTCGGTAACGGGGAAGTAGCTCCAGTTGCTCAGCATATACCGGTTGTACGACAGCTCGGCAGAGAACTGGAAATAGTCGTCAGGCCAGCTCAGACGCTTGCCGAACGAGACGGACAGACCGAACATCTTCATGTATTTGTCGGGGTCGTAGTAGTTCTCGTAGTTCAGGTAGTTGCCGTAGTTGTATGAGCCGTAGCCGTACATTCCGCTATACATGCTGGTGTAGTAGTTCTGATAGATAGCGGAGTTGTAGTAGCGGTCGCTGATGTCGGTCTGCACGTAGTAGTATGCTCCCACCTGGAACGAGTTCGGACGCTTGCCGCCGAACCACGGGTCAAGGAACGAGATGCTGTATGACTGGTAGTAGCTGCCGTTGGTCTGTCCGCTCAGCGTCAGCGTCTGTCCGTCGCCCTGCGGCATTATGCCACGGTGGTTCTTGCCCGGGTGCAGCAGGTTCTTCAGCGAGAAGTTGGTGAACTTGAGGCTCATCTTGCCTATCACGCCCGTCTGTCCCCAGCCTGCCGACAGCTCGATCTGGTCGTTGGGCTTCGAGACGAGGTTATACGCGACATCGACAGTTCCGTCTTCAGGACGCGGCTGTATGTCGGGCGTGATGTTCTCGGGGTCGAAGTGTCCCATCTGCTGCAGCTCGCGCATGGAACGCATTATCTCCTCACGGCTGAACAAGGCTCCCGGCTTTGTGCGGAGCTCGCGGCGCACCACGTTGTCGTAGAGGCGGTCATTGCCGTTGATGGATATCTTGTTGTATGAAGCCTGCTGGCCTTCGTAGATGCGCATCTCGAGGTCTATGGAATCTCCCTCAACATTCACCTCAACGGGATCGAGGCTGTAGAACAGGTAACCGTTGTTGTAGTACATGTTGCCGATTGACTCGTCATCGCTCAGCGTGCGCTCTTCCAGCAGCTTCTGGTTATAGACATCGCCCTTCTGCATGCGCAGCAGATAGTTCAGCTGGTCGGTGCTGTAGATGGTGTTGCCCACCCACGTGATGTCGCGCAGATAGTATTTCTGTCCCTCTTCGATGCGCATGAACACATCCACGGTCTCGTCGTCGTAGTTGCTGACGCTGTCTTCCACGATGGTGGCATCGCGGTAGCCCAGCTCGTTATACTTGTCGATGATGAGCTGCTTGTCTTCCTGATATTTCTCGTCGATGAATTTCTTGGACCTGAAGATGTTTGCCAGCTTGCCCTTCTCGTTGGTCTTCTTCATCACGCGCTTCAGCTTCTTCTCGCTCAATGCCTCGTTGCCGATGATGGTGATTTGGTGCACCTTGACCTTCTCCTTCTTGTCCACGTCGACGTTCACGAACACCTCGTTCGTCGCATCAGGATTGTCGCGCTGCACGATGTTGATTTCCGCGTTCTTGAATCCCTTGTCGTCGAAGTAACGCTTGATGATTGTCTCGGCACGGTCGATGGCGTTCGGCGTGATCTGACTGCCCTTTATCATTCCTATCTTGGCTTCAAGGTCTTCGCGCTCCGACTTCTTCACGCCGGAATAGACAATGTCGCTCACGCGCGGACGCATGGACAGCTTTATGGTGAGGAATATCTTGTTGTCCACAATCTTGTCGGCAGAGATGCTCACATCGGAGAACAGTCCGTGCCGCCAGTAGCGTTTGGCTGCATCGGTGATGTCGCTGCCGGGGACGGTGATGGTCTGTCCTTTGTCGAGTCCCGATATGCTCAGGATGACATTGTCCTGATAGTTCTCTGCTCCTTCAATCCTGATGTCGGCAATCTCATACTTCTTGGGTTCGCCGGAGTAGAGTATCACCGGCGTGCCGCTGCCGATGGTGTCGGTAGCGACATCCTGTGCTGCCGCTTTCCCCGTGCCTCCCAATAGCACCAATGCCGTCAATAATATGAAGAATATACGATTGTGCATTATGTTATGTGTTCTTTATATTGTTTCTGTAGTTGTCGTCCCGCTTCCTTCCACCTGTTCGCTCGTGCGTCCGAAGCGTCGTTCCCTGCTCTGATAGGCGGCAATGGCTCTGCGGAACTCCTGCCGGTCGAAGTCGGGCCAGTATGTGTCGCAAAAGTAAAGCTCGGAATATGCGCACTGCCACAGCAGGTAGTTGCTGAGCCGCAATTCGCCTCCCGTGCGTATCAGCAGGTCAGGGTCGGGCATGAAGTCCGTGGCCAAATGGGCAGACACCATTTCCTCGTCGATGCTGTCGATGTCTATTCTCCCGTCTCTTGCCTTGCGGGCAATGTCTTTCACGGCTTTCGTTATTTCCCATCTCGACGAATAGCTCAGTGCCAGCACCAAGGTCATGCCGGTGTTGCGTGACGTATGCTCAATGCAGGTATCCAACTTCTCCCGCACATATTCCGGCAGATGCTCCGTGTCACCGATGATGCGGAACGAGATGTTGTTTGCCATGAACGTGCTCTCTTCTATCTCGCTGAACAGCAGTCCCATGAGTGCCGCCACCTCTTCTTGCGGACGGTTCCAGTTTTCGGTGGAGAAGGTGTATAGCGTCAGGAACTTCACTCCCATGTCTGCGGCTTCTTCGGCTATCTGATGGACAATCTCGGCTCCCGCCTGATGTCCAAACGAACGTTCGCGTCCTTGCATCTTGGCCCAGCGTCCGTTGCCGTCCATTATGATGGCAATATGCTGCGGAATTCTGTCCATGTCTATCTTGATGTCCTGCATTGACCGTCCCTTACACCTTATTATATTATATATAGTGTGTATCTGACTACTGCCTCTTGAAGCCGAACTTGTTCAGCCGTCCGCGCCACAGCCGGTTCTCATTCTCGCCGGTGCCGCTGATGGCTATCCAAACGAATTTATTGTCGTCCACGGTCATCGTATAGTCTGTTCCGGCTCCTGCGAGGTCGTCGGGCAGGGTGAACTTGACCGTTGTTCCCTCCCATGCCAGTCCGCCTATCGAGGCATAGACCGTATCAAGTTCGCCGCCGATGATGTAGTATCTGTCGTCATAGTACATGATGGACGGGTTCGGCAGTTCGGGACAGCTGTATGACGAGGTGGTGGACATATCCGCCCAGCCTCTTCCGTCCATGCTCATCCACGGCACTGTCTTGCCGCCCTGTGCAGGCATTCCCGTCAGCACGATGCGCTCCGTGCCTGTGCCTGAAATCTGATGGGTGTAGCTGTAGTTATATGTGGGAAATCCTGTCGGCACTTCCTCTCCGTCAGTCCATTGTCCTGTGGGTGACTCGGCTGTGCAGAAGAGCTGTGTCCCGTCGACCGTGCGGATGGCGGCAAGACGTGTGCTGAGGCTTCCGAGCAGGGATGTCACGTTGCCGCTGAGGGATTCCGATTGTGACCAGACTGCTCCGTCGGCAGATGTGTAGACATCGCCGTCTGCGCTGATGGCATACAGTGTGTCCCGACTTGCTGTCAGTGACCTTATGTCGGTGTTCTCGGGCAATCCGCTCACGGAGACCGTGTTCCACCGGTATGATGAGGGGTCGGCTCCGTCGGCGATATATGCCTTTATGTCCGTGGCATCGGATGCGTCGAACACCAGTATCGAGTCGTTCAGCGTCACCACCTTCTGCTTGCTGCCCATGCGCGACGCGAGGAAGGCTTCAGGCATGTCGCCGATCTGCTTCCAGCTCATGGAGTCAGGCTCCTGCATGTGAACATTTATCTTCAGTGTGTACTCCTGCACGCTCGACAAGTCGCCCGAGTGGATGTTGAACTGCATGCCGACATCGTTGTTGATGGCTCTTGAGAGATTCATGGAGTCCGATATCAGTACTACGGTGTCGTTGATGCCCGACGTGATGTAGCCCGATGCCGTGAATGTGTCAATCAGAATCCATTCGAGGATGCTGTCCGAACCGACCGGCATGGAGTCGGCATTGAAGATCACGTGGTTCAGCTGGTCTATGCTGAACGTGTAGTGCTTGCCATACACGGTGTCAAGTCCGAAGGCCGTGACAATGGTGCTCACGCTATACGCCGATGTAGTGTTGTCGTCCTTGATGCACGACCCGAAACCGACAGACATTGCCAGCAGACATATTATAATGCTGAATAGTTTGCTTCTCATCTAAAAAACTGCTTGTGCGATTACAATCCGCAAAAATAAGAACAAAATCCATGTGCGTCGGGTTCTGCGGCAAGTTTTATACAAAATTATAGATAATATGATATTTTCTGCCCATAATAAACTTACTTTTTGAATATTTACCCTTACTGCCCAATTCGGGAGCTTTCACCCCGCAGCCCACGCGGACAGGGCAGTGCTCTATCCATGCTTCATCCCACAGCTGTGCGTCGATGAAGCTACGGTGTGTCTGTGCGCCGCCTTCGACAAGCACGGATTGGATGTTGTTCTCGTACAGGGTGTCCATGATTTGTTGCAGCAGTCCGTGCCCGAAGTCCGTGGTCATGTATTTCACGTTCGGCAGGTCTTCATGTTCCCGTTCGGTGAATACCCATGTGGGCTGTGTGCCGTCAAACAGATGCAGCGTGTCGGGCAGCCGCAGCGTGCGGTCGAGCACAATCCGGAGAGGATGCGGCCCTGCCCAGCTGCGCACATTCAGGCCGGGATTGTCCTCGGCAGCGGTGTTTGTCCCTGCCAAGATGGCCATGTTCTCTGCACGGTTCTTGTGGCCGATCATCTGTGTCAACGCCGACGACAGCATCAGAGGCCGGCCGTAGGGATGCGGGTGGCCGATGAACCCGTCGGCAGACTCTGCCCACTTCAGTATGATGTAGGGCCTGTGCTGCACGTTGAAGGTGAAGAAGCGTTTGTTCAACCGCCGACATTCGTCTTCCAGCACACCGACCGTCACGTCACGCCCCGCATCGCGCAGCTTCTTTATGCCCCGCCCTTCGACTTTACTGAACGGGTCCCGGCACCCCACGACGATGCGCGGTATCTGCTTCTCTATTATCAGGTCGGCACATGGCGGCGTCTTGCCGTAGTGCGAGCAGGGTTCCAGGCTGACATATATAGTGGAGTCCCGCAACAGGCCCGGGTCTTTCACCGATGCTATGGCATTGACCTCGGCATGCCCCTGTCCGTAGTGGCAGTGGTAGCCTTCGCCTATTATGCGGCCGTCATGCACAATCACGGCACCGACCATAGGGTTGGGGCGTGCACCGTAGATGCCGTTCTGTGCCAGCTCGATGCAGCGTGTCATGTATATCTCGTCTTGCGTCATGGTCTCTCTATCTCTCCCCGACAATGATTCTTGGAATTATTTGTAATTTTGGCACCCGATGAACAGGCTTGACACATATATCCGCAATACGCTGAAGCCTCTCTATTCCGGCACCGAGGCGGCGTGGCTGTCGCGCATCATCTGTTGTGAGATGCTCGGACAGTCGCAGACCGACTATTACCTCGGCAAAGATATGGATTTATCGGTTGGGCAGAAAGAAATTGTCGATGATGTGCTGCGCAGGCTGTGCTCCCATGAGCCGATACAATATATACAGGGCAAGGCTCTGTTCTGCGGCAGGGAGTTCCGCGTGTCGCCGGATGTCCTCATCCCGCGTCCCGAGACCGAGGAGCTGGTAGAGATGGTTGTCGGTGAGAACAGCAATCCGTCTCCGGCTGTGCTCGATGTCGGCACAGGCAGCGGATGCATCGCCATAAGTCTCAAGCTCGGCATCCCCGCCTCGTCGGTACGCGCCTTCGATGTCTCTGCCGCCGCTTTGCGCATTGCGGAGTCCAATGCCGCACGCCTGAATGTCGACGTGTCTTTCGAGGAACAGGACATCTTCTCTTTCGATCCTGCGGACTGCCGCGACTCATTGGACCTGCTCGTCAGCAATCCGCCGTATGTCACGGAGCGGGAGAAGAAGGACATGGAGCGTAATGTCACGGATTGGGAACCTGCCGCGGCCTTGTTCGTGCCGGACGATGACCCGCTGCTGTTCTACCGCCGGATAGCACAGGTGGGCAGTGTCATGCTGAAGCGCGGCGGAAAGATCTACCTGGAAATCAACCGTGCCTACGGACGCGAAGTGGCACTACTGCTCGGCAGTGCGGGATATGCCGGCGTGGAAGTCCGCAAGGACATGTCGGGCAATGACCGTTTTGTTTCAGCTGCAAGATGAAGACAAGCGAACGACTGACGAAGGCGCAACTGCAGGACAAGGCCGAGGCATACTGCTCGAAGCAGGAGCATTGCCGCTCCGAAGTGGCTGCCAAGCTGGCCGCCTGGGGTGCCGGGGCCGCCGAAGCCGCCGACATCCTTTCGGCGTTGGAGGGCGACGGCTTCATCGACGATGCCCGCTACAGCCGCTTCTACATACACGACAAATACCTATATGACAAGTGGGGTCGGCATAAGATAGCGCAGGCACTGAGCCTGAAGCGCATCTCCTCCTCCGTCTATGCTCCGCTGATGGACGAGGTCATAGACCGTGACGAATACATGGAGATACTGTCGCGCCTGCTTGCCGCCAAGCGTCGCACGGTCAAGGCTGCCGACGGCTACGTCCTGCGGCAGAAGCTGCTGCGGTTCGCTCTTCAGCGCGGATACGGCATCGACGATGCCTCCCTGTGTCTTGACACCCTCCTTTAACCCATTGGCCGCATGGCCGGAGAACGCCGTGCGCGTGATACCTTGATATCATCCGGGCTCCTTACCGTTGTGCAGGCAAGTCCGCACTCTATCCTTCAGCTCCTCAATGCCCGACTTCGGCCCGGTTCTTCCGCAAGACCGGAGCAATTCTTGCGCAAGATTAAAATCGATTGTGATGACAATCGGGTCGAATTGTGATGACAATCCGGGCAAATTGTGATGACAATCGGGGCAGATTGTGATGACAATCGGGTCGAATTGTGATGACAATCGGGGCAGATTGTGATGACAATCGGGTCAGATTGTGATGACAATCGGAGCGAGTTGTGATGACAATCCGGTCGAATTGTGATGACAATCGGAGCGAGTTGTGATGACAATCGGAGCAAGTTGTGATGACAATCGGAGCGAGTTGTGATGACAATCGGAATAAACGATGCCGCAGGATATGTCGCCACACCGATTTGCCGCCGACCGATTCTGTGGCTGTGCGTCCGCGCAGGCGGTCCGACAAAACGAAGCGGCTTGTTTTGTTCTGTTCCCAACTTGCACTAACTTTGCGGCACGTTTTTTTTGACATTTATTCCCGATGAAACAATACAGGACCGTAAACAATGTGGTCGGCTGGGTGGTGTTCCTCATAGCCGCAACCGTCTACTGCATGACCATTGAGCCGACAGCCAGCTTTTGGGACTGTCCGGAGTTCATAACCACCGGATACAAGCTGGAGGTCGGACATCCGCCCGGCGCACCGTTCTTCATGCTCGTTGCCAACCTCTTCTCACAGTTGGCTTCGGACACCACGCAGGTGGCGAAGATGGTGAACTACATGAGTGCGCTGATGAGCGGAGCGTGCATCCTCTTCCTGTTTTGGACAATCACGCACTTGGCACGCAAGCTGATTATCGACGACGAACAGCACGCCGGCACCGCACGGATTGTCGCGGTCATGGGCTGTGGCGTTGTCGGTGCCCTGGCATACACGTTCAGCGACACGTTCTGGTTCAGCGCGGTCGAGGGTGAGGTCTATGCCTTCTCGTCGCTGTTCACGGCAGCCGTGTTCTGGCTCATCCTGAAGTGGGAAGACTGTGCCGACCTGCCCCACAGCGACCGGTGGCTGGTGCTGATAGCCTACCTCACGGGACTGAGCATCGGCGTGCACCTGCTGAATCTGCTGTGCCTGCCTGCCATCGTGCTGGTCTACTACTACAAGCGCAGTCCCCACGCCACGACCGCAGGCTCGCTGTGCGCACTCGCTGTCTCGGCGGCACTCGTGGCAGCCGTCCTCTATGGCATCGTGCCGGGCATCGTCAAGGTCGGAGGCTGGTTTGAACTGCTGTTCGTCAACGTGCTGGGCATGTCGTTCAACACGGGCGTGGTGGTCTACATCGTCCTGCTGGCAGCCGTGATAGTGTGGAGCCTCTACGAGACATACGTGCAGAAGAGCGAACGCAGGATGATTGCGTCGTTCGTGCTGACCGTAGGCTTCATGGGCATCCCGTTCTACGGTCACGGAGTGTCGGCTGTCGTCATAGGCATCGCAGTCCTTGCCGCACTGTGGATTCTGCTGCAACCGGGGATGCAGGGACGCTTCAAGCCGCAGTGGCGCGTGTCGGCAAGAACGCTCAACACCGCACTGCTCTGCATCATGATGATCGTGATCGGCTACTCGTCTTATGCCCTCATCGTGATACGCTCTACCGCCAACACACCGATGGACCAGAACTCGCCCGAGGACATCTTCACCCTTGGCGAATATCTCGGACGCGAACAGTACGGCACCCGTCCGCTGTTCTACGGCCCTGCTTTCTCGTCACAGGTGGCGTTGGTCGAGAACAAGGCCGAGGGATACTGCGAGCCGAAGGTGGCATCGCAGACCATGAAGTGGATACGCAAGGAGAAAGCCACACCCGACGAGAAGGACAGCTACGTCGAGATCGTCGGCTCCACCGAGTACGAGTATGCGCAGAACATGCTGTTCCCGCGCATGCACAGCAGTCTGCTCAACCACCCGCAGCTCTACAAGGCATGGATGGACATCAAGGGACATGACGTCCCCTACGACCGCTGCGGAGACATCATAATGGTCAACATACCGACCCAGTGGGAGAACCTCAAGTTCTTCTTCTCGTATCAGGTGAACTGGATGTACTGGCGGTACTTCATGTGGAACTTCGCCGGCCGGCAGAACGACATCCAGGGCAACGGCGAGATTGAACACGGCAACTGGATCACGGGCATCTCGTTCATCGACAACATGATGCTTGGCAATCAGGATCTCCTGCCCGCGGAGCTGAAGGAGAACAAAGGCCACAACGTGTTCTACTGTCTGCCGCTGCTGCTCGGTCTCATCGGACTGTTCTGGCAGGCATACCGCAATCAGAAAGGCATACAGCAGTTCTGGGTGGTGTTCTTCCTGTTCTTCATGACCGGTCTTGCCATTGTGCTCTACCTGAACCAGACACCGGGGCAGCCGCGTGAGCGCGACTATGCCTATGCCGGCTCGTTCTACGCCTTCGCCATCTGGATCGGTCTTGGCGTTGCCGGTGTCGCACGGCTGATAGAGAAGGCCAAGGT
>CAVDAU010000039.1:0-14313 GCA_963607015.1 Streptococcaceae bacterium | reverse complement strand
GGTACTGAAAACGGTACCGGGAGCAGCAACGGGTTCAGCGGGAAATGCCTCCCGAACCAAGTATGTTTGACTAAGGGGGCTTACTCTCGGAAAAGCAAGTCCGAACCATTCTACAAGACTTCGGGATGGATATTTGTGCTCTTTTGAGTTTTTAGCGGACAGTAATAATAGGCTTTAAAGCCGCGTGCCGCGAAACGTTGCACGTCTCACCGCTTTGTGCTACATTTGCCACACGAAATGCAAGGCATATAAACCGTAAAGCAATGAAACGTTTTTTCTTCTTGACAATATCGGCACTCGTGCTGTGCCTCGCCTCGGCAGAGGCACAATCCCCCACCCCTCGCAAGCAACGCAGCAACAGCCTGCCCGTCGGCATCAACCTATCGCTGTGGAAGGGAGCTTCGACACAGCGCACGGACACGGTGGGAAGCACGGCTCTGAACATCGGACTCTTCTCGGCAATGAACCGCCTCAACGGCGTGGGTGCGAACATCCTGGCGGGCGTGGTGCAGAGGGATGCCAACGGCGTGCAGCTGGCTGGCATCGCCAACATCGTGGGCGGCAGCATGCGCGGCGTACAGGTCGCAGGCATCGGCAACGTGAACGGAGACAACATGACGGGCGTGTCGGTGGCAGGACTGATGATGCTGTCGGGCAGGAACGCACGGGGCGTGATGTTCTCCGGACTGACGAATATCACGGGCGACAACAGCCTCGGACTGATGGCAGCAGGACTGGTGAACATCGGTGCCGGCAGGTCGGGAGGCGTGGAGCTTGCGGGGCTGGCGAACATCAATGCTGCCCACCATGACGGATTGCAGGTGGCAGGACTGATGAATGTGGCAGGCGACACGCTGCAGGGCATACAGGCGACGACGGTGCTTAATGTGGCTGCACGGGAGATGAGGGGCGCACAGGTGGGTATGTTCAACTTTGCAGTGCACGCACGCGGGCTGCAGATTGGCCTGATGAACTTCTACTCCGATGGCCTCGACGGCTTCCAGCTCGGACTTATCAACGCCAACCCAAGCACGCAGATTGAGTTCATGGCGACAGCGGGCACATCGACGCTGCTGAACACGGGATTTAGGTTCAGGAACCGCCTGTACTACACCATTCTGTCGTTGGGATATAACTATCACAAGATTGACCGGACAAACTTCGCCGCCACATACCGTGCCGGACTGCGCGTGCCGCTGTGGGGCAACGTGGCATTGAGCGGCGATGCAGGCGTGCAGCACATCGAGACGTTCCACCGAGGACGCGGCACGCAGCCGGGGCATCTGTTCTCTCTGCAGGCGCGGCTGAACGCGGAGTACCAAATAAGCCGCAGGACGGGTGTGATGCTCACGGGAGGCTATGACCACAGCCGCGACTATCACGGACACCGCTTCCACAATGGTCTGTTCATGGAAGCCGGTACGTACATCAGCCTCGGCACATTCGGCGGGAGGAATTGAGCGCATGGCACTGACGGTCTACAAGGCTTCGGCAGGATCGGGCAAGACATTCACACTGGCGGTGGAGTACATCAAGCGACTGGTGCTCGACCCGATGGCTTACCGTCACATCCTGGCTGTGACCTTCACCAACAAGGCCACGACGGAGATGAAGGACCGCATACTGCAGGAGCTATGGGGCATCGGGAGCGGTATCGCCGCTTCGGGGTCTTATCTGTCGGCAGTCAGGGAGAAGATAGCAGAAGGCGGATGCGACATGGACGACGCCACAATATGCCGCCGCTGCCGAGAGGCCCTGCACAACATCCTGCACGACTACAGCCGCTTCCGCATTTCGACCATCGACTCCTTCTTCCAGACCATAATGCGCAACGTGGCACGCGAGTTGGGCATAGGCTCTGACATGAACATCGAGCTGAACACGACACGCGCGGTGAACGAAGCAGTGGACCACATTCTCGAGAGCTTGGACCGCAATCCCGATGCGCTCGGCTGGATAATGGACTTCATCAGCAGCCGGTTGGACAGCGACAGGTCGCGCCATGTGGAGCGCAGCCTCAAGGACTTCGGGCGCAACATCTTCGACGAGGAATATATGGAGCACGGCTCCGTGCTGCGGCGGCAGATAGAGACGAAGGACTTCATGCGGCAGTACATCGCATCGCTGAACGTAGCCAAGCAGAATGCCCTCAACAGCCTGAAGCCATACTATGACCGCTTGCTCCGCACGCTGGAAGACAACGGGGTCGACATGAGCGAGCTGTCGGGCAAGGGAAAGAACATCAGAGCTTACTTCATCAAACTGCAGGACGGACGCGACCTTGACAAGCCGGGATCGACCATCGAGGGTATTTCCACGGATGCCGAGAAATGGGTCAACAAAACTTCGAGACGGCACGGTGCCATCGTGGCATTGGCAGCCGCAGAGCTTGTCCCCATGGCGGCAGAGGCGGAGGCGGCACGGAGCAAGGCTCTGCACGTGGTGAACAGTGCCGACATGACATCGCGCTACCTGTATCAGTTGCAACTGCTCAACGTCATTGCCGGACAGGTGGACACGGACAACCGCCGTCAAAACCGCTTCCTGCTGCCGGAGACGAACAGGCTGCTCGCCGGACTGCTTGCCGACGACGACTCGTCGTTCATCTACGAGAAGATTGGCGCAAGCATAACGAACATAATGATTGACGAGTTTCAGGACACGAGCCGCATGCAGTGGGCAAACCTGAGACCGCTGCTCCGCGAGGGACTGGCACAAGGTGCGGACAGCCTGATTGTGGGAGACGTGAAGCAGTCCATCTACCGGTGGCGCGGCGGCGACTGGAGCATCCTGAACGGAATGCGCGAACAGCAGTCACCCTTCGGCATCAGCATCTGCAATCTCGACACGAACTGGCGCAGCGAGGCAAACATCGTGAACTTCAACAATGCGGTGTTTGCGAATGCCGCAAGCTACTTCAACGGCATGGAAAGGGTCGACCGCAACCGCGACTGTGAGGAGCTGACGACGGCATACAGCGACGTGGTGCAGCACAGCAGGAAGAAACAGACGGAAGGAATGGTGAAGGTGAGGTTCATAGACACCGATGACTACAAGGCCAACATGCTCGAAGCCATAGGGCGCGAGGTGCAGGAACTCATGGCAAGCGGCATCCCGATGAAGAGCATCGCACTGTTGCTGCGCAAGAAGTCGGGCAACCTGCCGCTGATTGCCGAATATTTCGAGAACGTGCTGCATCTGCCCGTGGTCAGCGACGAGGCATTCCGTCTTGACGCATCGACAGCGGTCAACATCATGATAAACGCACTGCGCGTGATTGTCAATCCCGACGACAGCGTTTCGCTGGCGGCATTGGCGGCAGACTATCTGTCGCTTGGCGGCTACAGCGACGACACCGGCACGCAGATGTTCGGCAAGGAAGCCGTGGCACAATTGCCCGACACATTCACCGGACACACGGAGAGCCTCGGGTTGATGCCTCTGTATGAGCTTGCTGAACGGCTGTACAGCATCTTCGGCTTGGACCGCTGCCACGAGCAGGATGCCTATCTGCTGAAATTCTTCGACGAAGTGAGCAAGTTCCTCGACGGCAATGCTTCGGATCTCAGCACGTTCCTCGACCATTGGGACAGCGACATGTCGAGCGCGACAATTCCCGCCGGTGAGATTGACGGCATACGCATACTGACCATACACAAGTCGAAAGGCCTGGAATACCACACCGTCATCGTACCTTTCTGCGACTGGTCGCAGACCACAGTGCGCACGGACTCCCTGATGTGGTGCAGCACCGACGAAGAGCCGTTCTCCGCGCTCGACATGGTGCCGTTGGCATATTCGTCGAAGACAATGCCCGAGTCGGCATACAGCGACGACTTCTACCGCGAACGCATGCACCTGTGGGTGGACAATCTGAATATGCTCTACGTCGCATTCACGCGTGCAGGGAAGAACCTCATCGTGCTGGCACGCTCCGACGAAGCCATGAGGCAGCGCGGCAAGACCCCGCGCGGAGCGCGTATCTGCATAGGAGACATGCTCTTCAGCGTGCTGCCCGACGTTGCAAGAGAGACCGGTGCGGAGTGGGACGACGAGCGGCAGGAATTCCTGTTGGGAACGCTCGTGACGGCACAGGCGCAAGAGTGCAGAAGCAACACAGGCACGGAGAACCCTCTTGATGTGCAAGCCGAAGAGGACAAGGTGGAGATGAACAGCAGCGAGCCGGACGTGACATTCCGCGAGTCCAACCGCTCTGCCGACTTCATCGCGCGTGCCGGCGGTCAGGAGAGCAGCCACCGCTTCATGGACAGGGGCAACATAATGCACCGTCTGTTTGCTTCCATCAGGACGGCAGACGACATAGACCGTGCCCTTGATGCGCTGATTGCCGAAGGCATAGTGGCTACGGGCGACGGCATTACCGAGGACATGAGGCAGGAGACACACCGTGCCTTCGCCGACGAGAGGGTGCAGGGATGGTTTGACGGCTCGTGGACACAGCTCTTCAATGAGCGCAACATCATACAGATGGCGGACGGCAGGCTGAAGCAACAGCGTCCCGACCGCGTCATGATGCGCGGCAACGACGTGGTGGTCATTGACTACAAGTTCGGCAAGCCGAGCAAGAAGCACATCACACAGGTGCACGGATACATGGATTTGCTGTCACGGATGGGATATGCCGACAAGAACATCACGGGCTATCTGTGGTATGTGGACAGCATGGAGATAGAACAAGTGGAGTGAAAAAGATGGAAACATTTCTGCAACTTGTGGCAAAAGACCTGTATGGCAAGGCCGGACACGACCTGAGCCGCACGGCGGTGGTCTTCCCCAACAAGCGTGCCGGCCTGTTCTTCGACGAGAATCTGGCACGCGAAGCCGACGGCAAGCCTCTGTGGTCGCCTGTCTACAGCAGCATCAGCGAGCTGTTCCAGAGCCTGTCGCCCTACGCCGTGGGAGATCCCATACGACTTGCGTGTCTGCTCTACAAGGTCTACAAGGAACAGACCGGCAGCGACGAGACGCTCGACGAATTCTTCTTTTGGGGCGAACTGCTGATAAGCGACTTCGACGACATCGACAAGAATATGGCAGATGCCGACCGGCTGTTGGGCAATCTGCAGGAACTCAGGGACATGGACGACTACAGCTTCCTGACCACGACGCAGGAGGCCGCCGTCCGCGAGTTCTTCCGCAACTTCTCCATAGAGAAAAGCACGGAGCTGAAGCAGAAGTTCATGACCATCTGGAACCATCTCGGCGGCATCTATACAGCCTTCAGACAGACGTTGCACGAGGCGGGAATTGCCTACGAAGGCATGATGTACCGCGATGTCACCGAGCGCATCGACGTGTCTGCCCTGCCCTACGAACGGATTGTGTTCGTGGGGTTCAACGTGCTGAACAAGGTGGAGCAGCTTCTCTTCAGCCGCTTGCGCGATGCCGGCAAGGCTCTGTTCTATTGGGATTATGACACCTACTACGCTTCCGCACGCCACAGCGCGGAGGCGGAACTGCCTTTCGCCCGCGAGGCGGGAGAGTTCATCATGCGCAACATGAGGGAGTTTCCAAACAGTCTGCCCGAGGAATGTTTCGACGTGATGCGCCGGCAGAAGACCGTGCGGTACGTCGCAGCACCTACCGAGAACGCACAGGCACGCTACATTCCGCAATGGTACGACTCCATCAAAGCCGCAGAGCCGCACCGGCAGACCGGAGACGAGAGCGGCGAAAAGGAGAACGCCGTGGTGCTGTGCAACGAAGCACTGCTACAGCCGGTGCTCCATTCGCTGCCGCACGAGGTGCACAGCGTGAACATCACGATGGGCTTTCCGCTGTCGGGGACACCCGTATCGGGACTTATCGGCGTGCTTACCGCCATGCAGACGGAGGGCTACGACGCACAGAGCGGGACGTATGCCTACAAATATGTGGCACCCGTGCTCCGGCATCCGTACATACAGCAGCTAAGTCCCGCAGCAACGGCAACGGACAGGGAGCTGACGCGGGACAACCGCTTCAGCGTGCCGCCGTCGGAGCTGGGACGCGACGAGGTGCTGTCCGAGGTGTTCCGTCCGCAGAGCGGCAATGCCGCCATCTGCCGCTGGCTCAACGGCGTGATAAGCTCCGTGGCTACACTCTACAGCAACAATGAAGATGCCGACGACAGCCACGACATGTACCGGCAGCTATACCGCGAGTCGCTGTTCAAGGCATACACGCTCGTCAACCGCCTGCTGACGCTGACGGAGAGCGGCGAACTAAGTATCACGACACAGACGTTCGTCAATCTGCTGAACCGGCTGCTTGCCGCCGCCAGCATACCGTTCCACGGCGAACCGGCCATAGGATTGCAGATCATGGGCGTGCTCGAGACGCGCAACCTCGACTTCCGCAATCTGCTGATGCTGTCGGTCAACGAAGACAAGCTGCCGAAGAACGACGGCGACGCATCCTTCATCCCCTACAACCTGCGGCGGGCATTCGGACTCACCACGGTGGAGCACCGCATGTCGGTCTATGCCTATTACTTCTACCGCCTGATACAGCGTGCGGAGAACATCACGCTGATGTATAACACCTCCGACGACGGACTTAACCGTGGGGAGATGTCGCGCTTCATGCTCCAGTATCTTGTCGAATCGGGTCAGCACATCAGCCGCCACAGCCTCGTGGCAGGACAGATGCCTGAAGCGGCACGCACCATCTCGGTCGGCAAGACCGCCGACATGCTGCACAGGCTGGCAGAGCGGTACAGCCCTGCGACGGCAGACGGCAGCTATCTGTCGCCGTCGGCAATAAACAAATATCTTGACTGCCACCTGATGTTCTACTACCGCTATGTGGCCGGCATACGCAGTGACGACAAGGTGTCGGCAGACATTGATGCCGCCACGTTCGGCAACGTGTTCCACAAGGCCGCAGAGCTGCTCTACACGGATCTGACGGCAAGAGGCGGCGTGGTGAACGCCGCGAGCATAGATGCCCTGCTCAAGAACACACACCTCATAGGCCGCTATGTCGACGATGCCTTCCGGCAGGAGTTCTTCCACGCCGAGGCGGGACAGGCCGTGCACTATAACGGCACACAGCTGATAAGCCGTTCCGTCATCGTGCGGTTCATCGCGAACATGCTGCATGCCGACCGCGAATATGCTCCGTTCACCATAGTGGCGTTGGAGAAGAGCGTGACGGAGAACATGGACATCGACACGGCGGCAGGGCGCGTCAGCCTGCGCCTCGGAGGCAAGATAGACCGCATGGACAGCAAGGACGGCGTGCTGCGCATCGTGGACTACAAGACCGGAGGCGACACGCCCAAGAGTCCGTCGATGGACAAAGCCTTCACAGGCAAGGAGCGCGACGGACGGCTGCTACAGACGTTCCTCTACTCCGCAATGATGTGCCACAGCCACGAGGGCTGCAAGGTGCGTCCGGCTCTGTTCATGGTCAGCAAAAGGCAGGGAGCCGACAGACCCGTGGAGCTGAAGTTGGGGACAGAGACCATAGACGACTTCAACCGGTACGACGAGGAATACCGCAGAAGGCTCACCGAGGTCATCGGCGAAATCTTCGACACCTCCGTGCCGTTCTCGCAGACCGACGACAAGGACAAGCACTGCGCCAACTGCGACTATGCACGCCTGTGCCACATAAGGACATACGACAACAATGATGATAAACAAAAGTAAAGGAGAGAGACAAACAATGAAAAGACTCATGTTATGTGCTCTGACGCTCGGCTGCGCACTTGCAGCCACGGCAGAAGACATAAGCGTAACCACAGTGATGCACGCCGGCCCCTATGCCGTCCGGCAACCGCTGATGATAGACAGCGTAGACGTGAACTCACGCACGTTCGCACCGGCAGACATGCTCGACACAGCCGTGCCTGCGGACGCGGTGTTTGCCGACGGCAGCAACCGCCTTCGCGGACGTGCCGACGGCATCCGGCTGCCAAAGACATCATCGGACTATGCGCTGCAGCTTCTTGGCTTCACCGCCGACAACGAGACTTACGGCAAGGCCAAGGTGACGGTGGACGGACTGACGGACTATGCCGTCTATGTCGACGGTTCCAAGATCGGGGCAGACAGCATCGCGCTGGAGCCGGGCACGCACCGCATCGTGATCAAATGCCTCACAACGCAAGGACAGGCGGCAACGGTGAAGATTGGCATCGGCAGCAACAAGGACGGACTGCTGACCGTGGGCGACGGCAGCAAGCGCAAGTACACGCTGCGCGACGTGCTGCTCGGCAGACGCTTCAGCAGCGTAAGCCTCTCGGCAAGCGGACGCTATCTGCTGACCGGCTACACCAACACCATTGAGGGCGGCAAGACGGAACGCATCACGCGCCTCACCGACCTGCAGACAGGCAACATCAGGGATTGTGCCGATGACTTTGCCGCATGGATGACAAAGCAGGACAAGTACTACACCACACGACAGTCGGCAGACGGGCGTCAGCTCATCGCCATCGATGCCGCCACGGGTGCGGAGACCGTTCTGGCAGACCGTCTGCCCGAAGGACGCTTCACCATGTCGCCCTCGGAGGATTACCTTATTTATATGGTGGAACAGTCGGGACCGAAGGAGCGCGAGGACATCTACGAGATTATCGAGCCTGACGACCGCCAGCCGGGATGGCGTGACCGCTACAGCCTGGCGAAGTACGACCTGAAGACCGGCGTGATGCAGCAGCTCACCTTCGGCTTCCACAACACGAGGCTTCTGGATATATCAGCAGACGGCAGGAAGATTGCCTTCGCCATCGGCCGCGACCGACTGACGCAGAGACCCACGACGCTGGGCGACTACTACATCATGGATCTCGCCACGATGCAGACAGAGAAAATCATCGACGGCGACGGCTTCGTAGGCTCGTGCAGCTTCTCGCCCGACGGCAGCCGTCTGTTGCTGCAAGGGTCGCCCGAAGCCCTTGGCGGCATCGGCAAGAACGTGCGTCCGGACCAGATACCGAACATGTATGACACGCAGCTCTACCTGATGAACCTCAGCGACAAGTCGGTGCGCCCAATGACAAAGGACTTCAACCCCAGCGTAGAGCACGCCGAGTGGAGCCACGCCGACGGCATGATCTACTTCACGGCGGAGAACAAGGACAGCGTCAGCCTCTATCGCATGAACCCCGACAACGGGCGCATACAGCAGATCGACGTGCCCGAGGAGATGGTCAATGACTTCGCGCCGGCACGCAACGCCAAGCTGATGGCCTATGGCGGTCAGGGGGCATCGAACTCCGACCGCGTCTACAGCCTCGACCTGACCAACGACAGCAGCACGCTGCTCGACGACCTGAGCGAGCGGATTCTCGACGGCATAGAACTCGGACAGTGCCGGGCGTGGAACTTCGTCAACAGTCGCGGCGACACCATCTATGGACGCTTCTACCTGCCGCCGCACTTCGACGCGACGAAGAAATATCCCGTCATCGTCAACTACTACGGCGGATGCAGCCCCACGAGCCGCAACTTCGAGAGCCGCTATCCGCACCATGCCTATGCGGCATTGGGCTACGTGGTCTACGTGGTCAATCCAAGCGGTGCCACCGGCTTCGGACAGGAGTTCTCGGCACGCCACGTGAACACTGCCGGCGAGGGCGTGGCACAGGACATCATAGAAGGCACGACCAAGTTCCTTGCCGAACACACCTATGCCGATGCCTCCAAGGTGGGATGTATCGGAGCATCGTATGGCGGCTTCATGACACAATATCTGCAGACCAAAACCGACATCTTCGCGGCAGCCATATCCCACGCCGGCATCAGCGACCACACGAGCTACTGGGGCGAGGGCTACTGGGGCTACTCCTACAGCGAGGTGTCGATGGCGGGCAGCTATCCGTGGACGAGAAAGGACCTGTATGTAGACCGCAGTCCGCTGTTCAACGCCGACAAGATTCACACGCCGCTGCTCTTCCTGCACGGCAGTGCCGACACCAACGTTCCCGTGGGCGAAAGCATACAGATGTTCACAGCCCTGAAGCTGCTGGGACGGCCCACGGCCTTCGTTGTCGTCGACGGGCAGAACCACCACATACTCGACTACGGCAAGCGCATCCGCTGGCAGAACACCATCTTCGCATGGTTCCAGAAGTGGCTCAAGGGCGATGACTCGTGGTGGGAGAGCATGTACAGCAAGAAGAGTCTGTAGGCACAGCCACAGGTCTCCCGAAAGCACAGCCGCCAATCCGTGGAAATACAGCCACCGGTTGGTGGCTGTACTTTTTGTCACCCCACCGGCACTTCCGGCATACACCGCCTGACGCAGTTCGACCGGCTTTCCCTACTGCACTTTCATCTTACCGGAATAATGCGCATTATTTGCTCCGATAATGCGCATTATTTGCTCCGATAATGCGCATTATTCGCTCTGATAATGCGGATTATTTGCTCCGATAATGCGCATTATTTGCTCTGATAATGCGCATTATTTGCTCTGATAATGCGCATTATTTGCTCTGATAATGCGGATTATTTGCTCTGATGATGCGGATTATCTGCTCTGATGATGCGGATTATCTGCTCTGATGATGCGTATGATTTGACTGAATGATGCGTATGATTTGACCGAATGATGCGTATGATTTGACCGAATGATGCGCATGAAAAGAAACGGACTAATAGTTCATTGTCGCTTGAACTAATAGTCCGCTCTAAACGTCCGACGTTTTTACGTCTTGCGTTTTGCGTGTGCAGCGCACTCTCTAAAGTTTCTCGCCTATGGTGTAGACCACGTAGTAAAGGTATTCCCACCCTTGCCGCTTCTCAATCTTCAGCGGATATTCGTTGTCGTCGCGTTCGAGGATGAGCTGCACGTTGTCTATCCTGAAGCTCGCCGTCGTGCCGTCGGGGGCCGCAGCCTTCAGCGTCTTGAACAGCCGTGGGTTCCATATCTTGCCCGCATAGGTCGTGAAGAAATCACGGTTGTCCTCATATACGTTGAAGTCCAGCTCCTTGTTCCCGTCCATCAGGCTGTCGAACTTCTTGCGGCTGAGCGGCATCATCAGTTCGTCGCCGTCGGCGGCGGGCTGCAGTATGTCAATGGTTTCGGGCAGGTTGTTCTCGTCGATGTCGTCTATGTCTATCAGGAACTCGCTCTCCTTGTCACACGGTATGGGGTTCTTGAACACATGGGCGTTCTTCAGCTTCCATCCCCAGCAGTCGGGCAGGCTCCAGATGGACTCTTCCTTCTCCGTGAAGCCCTCCACGTCCACGTATCCGAGGATGACGTTGTGTGGCAGGCTGTCGATTGCCGGCATTTGGTTCATGGCGATGTAGTTGTCTATGCGGTATGTCCAGCAGGCCGGCAACAGTTCCGCGTAGTTCTGCGGCACTTCGACGTTCAGTGCCACTATGAGCATGCGTCCGGGGTTCTCCTTCGGTTTCCACGGCCGGTTAAGGACATCTTCCAGTCCGGCGCACACGAGCGATGCCCATGGCTGTGATATGCACATTGCTTTCATCTTCTTCTGTCTTTCTTTATGTTTAAGGTTATATGTGAATGTTCCGTCACGCTCTCATTTCGTCAGGTCGAACAGATAGGTCAGCTTCACGGCCAACCCGCTGTGTGCCGAACGCCCGAAGATTTCCTTCTTGTCGTTGCCGAAGAAGTCGGACAGCGCGTAGTAGTAGCGTCCTTCGAGCAGAAAGTGACCGATGCCGGTGTTCATCTCCAGGCCTCCGCCTCCGACGATGCCGTAGTCGAAGTTCTTCTTTATCTCCTCGCTGTGCTGCGTCTGCCGCAATGCCAGTCCGCTCCAGTCGCCGCCGATGGTGTGACTGTCGCCAAGCAGGAACCCCACTTGCGGACCTGCATGGAGGAAGAACTGCACGGCCTTCTTCCCGAAAGCGAGATGCGCCAGGAAAGGCACCTCAACGTAGTTCATCGTGCGCTGATAGGACACATCGGGATAGTCGTCGTAGTGCTCGGACCATCCGCGACGCGAGTAGTTCACCTCCATCATCACGCCGCACGTCATGCCGAAATACTGCTCCGAGATGTAACGCGCAGACACGCCGGCGGTGAAGTCCTTCTTGCTGTTCTGACGAACCGACGGCGAGAAGCTCACCTTGTTCATGTTCATTCCCGCGTTCACGCCGACGGAGAAAACGTTCTGCAGCCGGTCTATCTGTGCCGAAGCGGCGGACGGCAACAGAAGAAGCACCGATACAGCTGCCAAAACCACAGCGAAACGGCGTGTCAGGGCGTGCTTTTGTTCAGTCATAGTCAGTCGAAGTCCATTTTTATGATTTCGTAGTTCTTGCTGAAGCGCACGAAGAACACTTTCTTGTTGACGAAGCCGCCCCAGTTGTTGACCCGCCCGAACTTGAATCCCGTCTGCATCGGCACAAGATTGATGCGCCCGACGTTGTCCTCGAGTGCGGAGCCGTAGCGCGACAGGCCGCTGAGGAAGAAGTAGCCGGTGTCGAAGCCCAGCATGCCGTACTTGGGATAGCGGTCCATCATGTCCTTGCCGTACCAGCGGCGGAACTTCACGGCGAACTGCTTCGGCGCGGCAAGCAGGTTGTTGGTGTAGAACGAGGTGTAGAAATACGTGTCAAGCTCGAAGAACTCGGACAGGTAGTCCTTGGTGTAGGTCTGCCATTCGGGATAGCCGAACAGGTGAATCTCGTGGTCGAACAGCGAGTCGTTTGCCATCACCATGAGTTGCGGCACGGCCTTTATCAGCACGTCGTCGCTGCCCGATGTCGGGATGAAGACGTTGGGCACATCGCGTTTCAGCGTGGCCATATACTCCTCCGCCGTGGCTGTCTCCTTGACGGTCGTCGTGGCAATGGCGTTGGATGCCAGCTTCTCGCGCATTCCCTTTATGAAGTCTGCCTTGGAGTCGGCATCCTTGGTGGCTTCGATGAAGATGACGTTGGCTTTGCCGAACTGGCGCAGGAAGTGGTCGTAG
This sequence comes from Streptococcaceae bacterium, assembly GCA_963607015.1. Taxonomy (GTDB): domain Bacteria; phylum Bacteroidota; class Bacteroidia; order Bacteroidales; family Bacteroidaceae; genus Bacteroides. The sequence continues at coordinate 1,406 of CAVDAU010000039.1, read as the reverse complement.
ACCTCCGAGTAGAGGTACGACTGCGGCGTGTTGACCTGATAGACCTGCGGATTGCGGTAGACGGTGTTGTCGTGGGAGGTGAACGGAATCACCAGTCTGATGTCGTTCCGGCGTGCGAACTCGGCTATCGGCTTTATCTGTGAGGCGTACAGCGGACCGAATATCACGTCCACGCTGCGCATCTCGCTCTTGTTCAGCACCTGCTGCACGGATGCCTCCGTGGTTCCGGAATCATAGGCGTAGATGTCCATGGACACGCCCTGCCGCTTCAGGCTGTCCACCGACAGCAACAGTCCCTGATAGTATTCCACCATGCGGTCGCGCTCGCCGCTGCCCGGCGCGGATGAGGTGAACGGCAGTATCACTGCGGCCTTCACCACCTTTATGTCTTTCCCTTGGCTGCGGCTCTCGCTGAACAGTTCCTCGTTTGTCGGTGCCTGTTGCGGTTCGCCCGCTGCCGCCTGCGTGTCGGCTTTCGGGTAAGGGATGCACAGGAACGAGCCCCGCTTCAGCTTGCTCATGTCGCTTATCTCGGGATTGGCAGCCACGAGCTCCTGCTCGGTTATGCCGTATTGGCGTGCAATGCTGTATGCCGTCTCCTTGCGCTTCACCTTGTGCATGTCGCGGCACGCGGACTGCACGGCAGGGCGTATGCCCGTCGGTTGCGGCGCGGCCGGTTCCACCGTCGTCTGTGTGTTGTCGCTCTCCGCACCACCCGATGCCGGTATGAAAATCACCTGTCCGGCACGGAAGTTCTGTGCGCTGAGACCGGGGTTGGCATCGCAGAGAGCCTTCGCCGTGACGTGGTATGTCTGCGTGAGGCGATAGAGCGTCTCTCCCTGCATAATGGTGTGGAACGTGCCGGAAGCATCCTGCTGCGTGCCGTCCGGTGCCGCCGCATCCTGTTGCGCCTGACTCTTCACGGGAATCTTCAGCGTGCGGCCGTTCACGATCACCTTGTCACTGCCGGGATTGAGGCGCACGATGTCGTCGATGGTGACACCGTACATGTTTGATATGGAGTAAAGGCTCTGCCCTTTCTCTATGGTGTGGATGATATATGTCCGGTTCTCCTGTGCGGCGGACGGCAACGTTGCGGCCGCAGTCAGCACAAGAATCAGTAGAAATCTGCTGAGTATTTTCTTCATCGTGTATGGTCAATTAAGACTGTTGCGTGTGTACCTCGTGTGTCTAAGGTTGGGCAAAGATAGCGTTTCCCCCTCAATAATGTGAACGGCCGTCCGCATTATTTGCGCATCCCCGCCACGGCTCTTTCATTTATCCATATCCCGCGGCGTGAATATCGGTGTTGGGTATTGGGCGTTGTAACGCATTGAAAATCAGTGCTTCCATGGCTGTACGTCCACAGAGCTATGGCTGTACGTCCACGGAGCTGTGGCTGTACA
>CAVDAU010000038.1:0-14567 GCA_963607015.1 Streptococcaceae bacterium | reverse complement strand
GTATATAAAAGGGGAGTGAAGCCGGATTGCCGTTAATGTGCCACCAGACCTCCGTCTACCAAGTAATGCCCACCGGTGCAGAAGCTCGATGCATCGGAAGCAAGGAAATAGATCACCTCAGCTACTTCTTCGGGACGTCCCACAGAACCTCTTGCATACAGAGCATTCTCCTCGCGCCAGTAGTCATCAATGCTGCAATGGTTCTCCTTGGCGAACTTGTCAAACAGATTGTCTACCAAAGGCGTGTGGATGGTTCCTGCACATACGGCGTTGACACGTATGTTCTTAGGGCCAAGGTCGATGGAGAGGCTACGGGTGATTTGTCCCAGTGCACCTTTGGTCAGTCCGTAGCCGAAGCTATGTGCCTTGCCGATGAACCACTGATCCGAAGCGTTGATGACCACCGTACCTCCTCCGGCACTGATGATGTGCGGCACTGCCTCACGGAGCGTGTTCACCGTGCCGTAGATGTTGGTTTGGATCATGAGGTCAAGTTCCTCGTCAGAGATGTCCAGCAGGGTGTTGCAACGGTGGATGCCTGCATTTGCCACCACGCTGTCCAGCTGTCCGAACCTCTTCACGGTCTCCTCGACGGCATGGTGAATGTCGGCACGGTTTCTGGTATTGCCCGGAACGAAGAACAGCTGTTCCGGACAGTTTATCTCTGCTATCCGTTCATGTGCGGCATCTTCGTTGATGTCCATGAACCCTACGTTCCATCCCTGCCGGATGAATTTCTTGACCGATGCGGCACCTATGCCGGTGGAGCCGCCTGTGATGAATACTGTTTTCATAAGCATGACTTGTTTGGGTTATCTGAAATTTCCTTATACCAGCTCCATATCCCCGTCTTCGCAGCTACCATGACCGCAGCTCCCTGCCTGACGACAAATTCCCCGGGGCCGATGTGGCTGCCGGTATCGCAGTTCCAGTCGTAGGTGTATCCAAGGCGTGTCCACGGATAGGGTGTATCAGAGAAGTAGGAGTATTGTCTGTTGTCTTCGAACCACTCGCGATAGGCCGGCGTGGCAGAAGCGGGGAAGTCCGGTTCCGCTACGCTGTCGGTTGTCTCGTTGTCGGGAGTCGGGCGAAAAAGTCCGTCTGCCTCCACACGGAAGAAGGTGATGCAATCATAATCGCAGGCAGGAGGAAGCCCAAGCAGCTGAATGAGCCTCATGCGACATTCCAACGAGTCTTCACAGACAGGAAGCCGTTTCAGCAGATGATCGGCAAGATCGTATGGCAACGTCACCCACGGCATACGTTCATCCATCGTGAAAAGTCCGTCGGATGGCGCAGGATACTCTTCTGCCTCCGCAGACGACATCATCGAGCCTACCAGCACGAACGCCCTACCATCGGCAGTGACCGTCCACTGCTGGCGCGGGTCGTCAAGGTCATCCGGCGAGACAATGGCAGGCAACGTGCGGCATATCTCCTGCGGCAACGCCTCTTCAGCATCCTGCACTGCCGCCAAGTAGCATGCGTTCAGCGCATCGGCATCCTGATACCACGGCTTGTCACACCTGTCCGTGCAACCGTTGCACAAAGCCAACAGGCACAGTAAGAAAGCGATAATCCGATGCGACATACTCCCAAAGAGACTTCAAGGTTTACCGTCTTCAGTGCACCTCGACAATGTGCGTGGGTGCCTGTTCGAGATTACGCCTGTCGACCTGCGTCACCACCTGTGCCGCAAGTTGCAGGAATGCACGCCCCGTGATGGTATCTGAGTTAAGAGCCACAGGCGTGCCTTCGTCACCGCTCTCACAAATGCCCTGCACCAATGGTATCTGTCCGAGCAACGGCACATTCATCTCCTCTGCCAGATGCTTCACGCCCTCCTTGCCGAAGATATAGTATTTGTTCTCCGGCAGCTCGGCAGGAGTGAACCACGCCATATTCTCCACAAGCCCGAGTATAGGCACTTCGACCTTATCGTTCGTGAACATGTTTATTCCCTTGCGCGCATCGGCGAGAGCGACTGCCTGCGGTGTACTGACAACAATAGCACCCGTAAGGGCTATGGTCTGCACGATGGTGAGGTGGATGTCGCTGGTTCCGGGAGGGAGGTCAATGACGAAGTAGTCAAGATCGCCCCAGTTGGCATCACCGATGAGTTGCTTCAGCGCGTTGCCGGCCATGCCTCCGCGCCACAACGTGGCCTGATCGGGATCGACGAAGAAGCCGATGGACAGCAGCTTGACACCATATTTCTCTATCGGTTCAATGAGGTCACGACCATCCACCTTAGTGGCATAGGGACGTGCATCTTCCACATGGAACATCTTGGGGATGGAAGGACCGAAGATGTCGGCATCGAGCAGCCCCACCCTATGACCGAGCTTGGCAAGCGCGACAGCAAGATTTGCCGCAACGGTGGACTTGCCCACACCGCCCTTGCCGGACGACACGCCAATGATGTTCTTCACGCCAGGCAGCATCTTGCCGACCTCCGGACGCGGAGCCTGCTTGCTCTCTATGGTTATGGACACCTGCACATCGGGCGACACATAGGTGTGTATGGCCGTCTCCGCAGCCTTCACCACAGAGTTGCGGAACGGGTCTGTGGACTTCTCGAAGACGATGGAGAAGCTGACCGACATGCCGTCGATGCGCATATTGTCGGCAATCATGTCTGCTTCGACAAGGTTCTTGCCGTTTCCGGGATAGCGGACAGTGGCAAGCGCGTCTTTTATCAGTTTGGGGTATAGTGTCATATATAGCTGTTCTTGTTATGTTTTTCTTTTTCTGCGATACCGACAGCCTCACTTGCCACAGGCAAGCGCACTGCGCTTGTTGCGGTTGTAGCTGCGGTATTCGTCGAACTCAATCTCCTCGTCAGGCTCGACGAGCTGTGTCTGCTGCGGCAGGCGGAATGCGATGTACTTTATGCTGATGCCCCTGTCGAGCCACTGCTGTTCGTAGTACGTCTTGATGGAGAGCACAGGGTCGGTCGCAAGAGACGAGGCATACAGGTCATCGGTCATGGCAATGACGGGCAAGCTGTTCTTCTCCGCCAAGAGCCGCGTGTAGGTGAACATGAAGTTGCTGTCGGTCTTGAGATGCACTATCCCGTCGGACGCGAGTATGCGGCGGTAACGTTCGAGAAAGCCTGTTGACGTGAGCCGCTTGCCGAGCTTCTTCATCTGCGGGTCAGGGAATGTGATCCATATCTCGCCGACCTCTGCCGGAGCGAAGAAGCGGTCTATAATCTCGATGTTGGTGCGCAGGAAAGCGATGTTCTTCAGTCCCTCGCGGAGGGATGCCGTGGCACCTGTCCACATGCGTGAGCCTTTGATGTCGACGGCAATGAAGTTCTGCGACGGATTATGACGCGCCAAGTCCACCGAATATTCGGCACGGCCGCATCCGAGTTCAAGCACTATGGGATTGGCATTGCCAAAGAAGCTGTCGTGCCAATGTCCGCGCATGGGACATTGGCCGTCCTTGATTTCCGAGTATGGAAACTGGAAGACATGGGGATAACTCTCCATGTCTGCAAACTTCGACAGCTTGTTCTTTCCCATGGCGTATGTGCGTCAGTCAACGAACGTGATCCATCCGTGAACATCCGGTTCGTCACCATACTGGATGCCACGCAGCTTGTTATACAGAGCCGTGGATATGGGGCCGGGCTTGCCGTCCTTGCTGATGACGTAGCTCTTCTGCTCTTCCAAGTCGTCAATCTTAGAGATAGGGCTGATGACGGCAGCTGTGCCGCAGGCACCGGCCTCCTCGAACGTGGCAAGTTCCTCTTCAGGTATCTGGCGGCGTTCCACCTTCATGCCCATGTCTTCTGCCAACTGCATCAGGCTCTTGTTGGTGATTGACGGCAGGATGGACGTGGACTTCGGCGTGACATAGGTGTTGTCCTTGATGCCAAAGAAGTTGGCAGCACCGCACTCGTCCATGTATTTCTTCTCCTTGGCATCAAGATAGAACTCACAGCTATAGCCCTTGTCGTGGGCAATCTTGTTGGCCTTGAGGCTGGCAGCATAGTTACCGCCTACCTTATATATACCTGTGCCGAGAGGAGCCGAACGGTCGTACTCACGGATGATGACATAGGGATTGGTGGCAAAGCCGCCCTTGAAATACGGGCCTACCGGAGTGACGAAGATGACAAAGAGATATTCCGAAGCAGGATGCACGCCGACCTGTGCGCTCATGCCGATGAGCAACGGACGGATATAGAGCGTAGCTCCCGACTCGTATGGTGGAATGAAACGCTCATTGAGCTTAACAGCCGTCTTCACAGCTTCGACAAAACGCTCGGTTGAGAGTTCAGGCATCAGGATGCCACGACATGTGGACTGCAGACGCGCAGCGTTCTCATCGACACGGAACAGACGGATGCGTCCGTCCTTGCCACGATATGCCTTGAGCCCCTCAAAGGCCTCCTGACCATAATGCAGACAAGTAGCAGCCATGTGCATCGGGATGGTCTCCTCACTGTGGACTTCCAACTCACCCCATTGGTTGTTACGGTAATAGATTCTCACATTGTAGTCTGTCCTTATATATCCGAAGGGCAGATGTTTCCAATCCAATTCTTCCATATCATTTAGCTGTTTAATTGCTTCCGAATAGTAACTTATCTTGCAAAATTAAACCTTTTTATTCACCTGCGCCGCCCTCAAACGACAATTTTTTCACTTCTGCCTCTGCCCCTGCGAGTTTATCGCGACAGAACGCAATAAGCTCATTGGCTTCGCGGATCCTGTCGGCCAACAGGTCGATTTCAAGTTCTCCACTGTCTATCTTGTTGACAATATCCTGCAGGCGTGTCATGGCTTCGCCGTAGGTCATCTCTGTTTCGTTCTTCATTGGTTGAATCTTTTGTTTTTACGGGTCTTTATATCCTCCACGACCGAGGTCAGTTCTCCCTTGTCCAATATGGTGACGAGCTTGTCGCCGCAAGAGACATCGGAGGCACGGCGGACAATCTTGCCATTGCTGATTGTGATGCTGTAGCCTCGCGCCAACAGTCGCGACGGCGAAGCGTCGGCGATGTGCTGTTGCAACAGCTGCAGGCTGTGCTGCTCGCTCTTGAGCAACAACTGCGTACCCTGCATGAAACGGTGTTGCAGATTCTGCAGGCGCACGGCTTCACGTCTGAGGCTTTCGTTCGCACCGATGCCTATACGCGACTGCAGGCGCAGCAGATGTTCGTTGCCGCGCGAGAGCACGGCAGATGCGCCCTGCCAAAGTCGCGCAGAGAGTTCGTCGAGCATACCGGCAACCTCATCCATGGCAGCTATGAGGTATTCGGCAGCAGCCGTAGGTGTCTTGACACGACAGAAGGCCACGGCATCGAGCACAGTGTCGTCGCGCTGATGACCGATTCCCGTGATTATGGGCAAAGGGAACTGTGCGCACGCCGAAGCAAGCCGATAGGTGTCAAAACCCCGCAAGTCGGACGTAGCTCCACCGCCACGGAGAATGACCACTACATCATAGTCGTCGACGACGGCATTTATGGCATCGAGTGCTGCGAGCACGGACTGTTCCAGTTCAAGCCCCTGCATCACTGCGGGGAACAGCGTCACCTTGAAACGATAGTGATTGGGATTTGATGCAAGCTGGTCGTAGAAATCTCCGTATCCGGCCGACGTGGCCGATCCAATGACCGCTATACGTTGTGGCAACAGGGGGAACGGAAGTTCCTTATTCATGTCGATGGTTCCGTCTTCTTCAAGACGTGACAGAATCTCCTTGCGTCGCATGGCCAAATCGCCAAGCGTGAAACTCGGGTCTATGTCAACCACCGTAAGGGAAAGCCCGTAGACCTCGTGAAAGGCCACCTGCACACAGACCAAAACCTTTATGCCGGCAGCAAGGGATTGTCCTGTGGCTTGCTCGAAGTATGGCTTCAGCATACCGAAGACCTTGCTCCATATCGTGCCGCGAGCTTTGGCGACAATGGCATCGCGCCGTGGCTCCTTCTGCACCAGCTCAAGGTAGCAGTGGCCGTTGTTGACATGAAGCTCACTGATTTCGGCCTGCACCCAGTAGGTATCGGGAAGTCCGGTCTCTACCGCCTGACGTATCAGGGAGTTGAGTTGCAGCAGCGAGAGATATGCCGGTTCATCCATACACACGCACCCGTATATCTTTATTCTTCCTGTGACCGGAGATACAGCTGATAGGCCTTCCACATATCGGGAATGCCATAGCCATAGACATTGTCGGGATAGTCGGCTCTGTCGCCCGACCGGTGGACAAGGTGTATCAGTTCCTTGACCGTCAGCTTGGGACAGGCTTGCCAAAGGCAAGCCACCATGCCGCAGACTATGGGAGCAGCGAATGATGTTCCATTGCTGTGGCTCACACTGCCCTGTGACGTGATGATGCTCGTCTCCACACCAACGGCAAGCACATCGGGCTTGATGCGCCCGTCGGCAGTGGTGCCGACCGACGAGAAGCGAGCCAGTTCGCCATCGTCCTTAATGGCACCGACAGAGAGGACATCGAAGGCATCGGCAGGCGGCGTTATCTTCTTCCACGATGTAGTGCCGTCATTGCCTGCGCTACAGACAAGGAGCATGCCCTTGCCTGCCATGAGACCGGCAGTGCGGGAGATGACCGTAGACCGTCCGTCGAGGTCACGAAGACGGAAGTTCATCGACTTGTCATCGAACTCATTATATCCGAGCGAGGAATTGACAATGTCGACACCGACACTGTCGGCAAACTCCACAGCCGCTGTCCAGTAGTCCTGCTCAATGGGGTTTTCGGAGTAAGTGTCTTCGCTACGCAACACCCAGAATGAGGCTTCGGGTGCTGTGCCGACCATGCTATAAGGCGTATTGGCTGCCATACACGAGAGCACGCTCAACCCGTGACTGGTCTCTGCGAACATGTCATCGTCCGGGTTGACGAAGTCTTTATGCCCCACGATGTTCACATGTTTAAGGGCGGGAATCTTGTCGAGATTATGGAACCCGCCATCAATGATGGCAATGGTCATGCCCTGCCCACGGAATCCTTTATGGTGGAGGCGGTCGCCACCGCTGATATGTATCTGCCTGTATGCTGCACCATAGATCGTGTCCTTGTAGTGAGGCAAGTGTCCGACCACCTCATTGCGTTGCGCCTGTGCCGGACGACGGACATGAGCAGGAACTGTCCACACCTTTTCAACGCTCCTGACAAACGGGAGTGCGGATATGCGGCTGACCGATGCAGGGTCTGAGCACGCCACGGTGACGAAGTTCTGCCATTTGCTCCGCGCTATCACCTTTGCACCTGTCGCCTTTATGGCGTCAACATATTCGGAGCATACGGGCAGGTCGGTCGAGTCGACATTGAGGTGCTGTCGCTGCCGCCGCTCGATTGACTTTGCGGAGAGGAACTGCTCGGGATGATCCAAGGTATATGCAGTGGCATGTTTATCGGTCAGCACGACACGGTATTTCAGTGTGTCGCCCTCTTCCTGCTGTACGCCGGAACGGGGATTGGCACCCGCCGCCATGAACGCGGTCAGCAGTGCCAATATAATAAGGTATCTTCTCATCGTTGCATTTGTTTTTGTGTGTTATCCTTCTATAAGCACGACGGCATAGGCAGCCATGCCTTCCTCACGTCCCACGAAGCCGAGTTTTTCGGTGGTAGTGGCTTTGATTGACACTTCGTCTTCCGTGACCTGAAGAATTTCTGCAAGCACGGTCTTCATGTGAGGGATATGGGGATTGATTTTAGGGTGTTCGGCACATACCGTAGCATCGACATTGCCCACATGATAGCCTTTAGTGCCAATGAGGCGGACGGTCTCACGCAGCAACAGCTTACTGTCAATGCCCTTATAACGGTCGGCTGTGTCGGGGAATTGGAAGCCTATGTCGCGCATATTGGCGGCTCCGAGCAGGGCATCACAAATGGCATGTATCAGCACATCGGCATCAGAATGTCCCAACAGTCCTCGGTCATGCTCCAGCTTGACACCTCCTATCCACAATTCACGTCCCTCGGCCAAGCGATGGACATCGTAACCGAATCCTACTCTGATTTTCATTGTCTATACGCCCTCCCCTATTACCTTATATTAAAGTCCAATACTCTTGTGCCTTCTATGTATCCGTCAAGGTGTTGCCCGATCTTCACGGGAGCGGAACCGACGGGTGCTCCGGTGAACAGCAGATCGCCAATCTTCAACGTCATGAACCGGCTCACATAGGCCAGTATGTCATCAACCGAGCACAGCATATCGGCTGTGTTCCCTGCTTGTGTCTTTGTGCCATCGACATCAAGACTGAAGCCGATGTTCCGGATGCCGTGTTCCACCTGCGCAAGCGGTATGAACGTGCCGATGGCAGCCGACTCATCGAAGCCCTTGCTGAGTTCCCACGGAAGGCCTTTCGATATGTACTGCTTCTGCAAGTCATCGGCAGTAAAGTCGATGCCTACGGTTACAGCATCATAATATCTGTGTGCAAACTGCCTGTCCACACACTTCCCGAGACGCGATATGCGAACCACAAGCTCGGCCTCATAGCGCACGTCGGCAGAGAAATCAGGCACGAAGAACGGACGGCCGTCCTTCAACAATGCCGAGTCCGGCTTGAGGAACACGGTGGGTTCGGCGTGTCTGCGGTTCTTTTCTTCCTCTGACATCCCGCTGTTGGCATAGTTGCTTGCCACGGCTATAATCTTCATGCTTCTTTCCGTTTACGCTGTTGGGTATTGTGAAAAACACGAGGCGACCGAGCTGTCACCAGCCGGTCGCCTCGTAATTGTTCATCGTATTCTCATCTCTACAGTGTCGTTCAGACAACTACGGATTACTCTGCACGCAGAGTGAAACGCTTGAAGTCTGTCACTGTGAGATCCTTGTCAAACTTATGCAGATATTCAGCAACGGTCAGCTTGGCGTCCTTGTTGTATTCCTGCAACAGCAGGCAGACATCCTTGAAGAACTTAGCCATACGTCCGCGAGCGATGTTCTGAACCATCTGCTCCGGCATATTGGCAGCCTTCTCCTTTGCTGTCTCGTCCTTGATGCGGCGGATTTCCACTGCCTGAGCCTCGGTAATCATACCTTTGGCGATACCCTCGGCAAGGTGATCCTCGTTCTCGGAGATATAGAGGTTGAAACCTGCCTTCTTCAAAGCACCCTCTACGGCCTTGTTGATCTGCTCTTCCTTGGTCTTCTCTATGGCCACAGCCATCTCGTTGTCCTTAACATCCTGTGCGACATGAGCCTCATCGACTGCTATCGGGTTCATCGCAGCAATCTGGAGAGTCACCTCGTGTCCGGCCTCGTCGAAGCCCGGCTTGTTGAGGACTGCCAACGTGCAGAGGAAGTTCTTGTTCTGGTGATTGTATGCATAGACAGCCGTACCCTCAACAGTCAGGTAGCCGTCCAGCTCCATCTTCTCACCTGTGATACCACTGCGGTCTGTCACCAAGTCTGCAACAGTGCTTCCGCCGATGGTAAGAGCCTTGACCTCATCGAGTGTCTTGCAACGGTTGGCAACGGCAGCATCAAGGATGCTCTGTGTCAGTGCTACGAAGTCGGCATTGTTGGCAACGAAGTCGGTCTCGCACTTCAAGGCAATCATTGCACCGAAGTTGCCGTCAACCTTGACAAGCACGCAACCCTCGGAAGCCTCGCGATCCGAACGCTTGGCTGCTACAGCCTTGCCCTTCTCGCGGATGATCTTGATAGCCTCGTCGAAGTCGTTGTTTGCCTGAGTTAAAGCATTCTTGCAATCCATCATGCCTGCTCCGGTCATTTTGCGGAGTTTGGTAATATCAGCTATTGTTACACCCATTTTGTGTTATCCTTTCTTTATTCGGGGTTATAGAAAATTGTTCGGGCACTCGAGTCGAGCGGAGTTGTCAAGCCTCCTCTTCTGTGCTCTGTGCCGGTGCAGCCTCAACAGCATCGCCCTCTTCCTGCTTGTCGGCACGTGCAGCTCTTCTTCTGCGTGTGCGCGGAGCCTTATCTGCGGCACCCTCACCGGCAGCTTCCATATCAACCTTCTCTGCCTTGCGCTCCTCAATGCCTTCCTGCATTGCTGCGCAGCAAGCGTCGAGAATAGCCTCGATGGACTGTGTTGCGTCGTCGTTAGCGGGAATTACGAAATCGATGTTGTTAGGATTTGAGTTCGTATCAACGATGCCGAATACAGGGATGCCCAAACGGTTAGCCTCATGTACGGCAATCTTCTCCTTCATTACATCGATGACGAACAGAGCCGAAGGCAGACGTGTAAGGTCGGCGATTGAACCGAGGTTCTTCTCCAGCTTGGCACGCTGACGTGAGATCTGCAGTATCTCGCGCTTTGAAAGGCTTGCGAACGTACCGTCGTTGGTCAGCTTGTCGATGTTGGCCATCTTCTTGACAGCCTTGCGTATTGTCGGGAAGTTTGTGAGCATACCGCCCGGCCAACGCTCTGTGACGTAAGGCATGCCGACCGACTGTGCCTTCTCGGCAACAACTTCCTTAGCCTGTTTCTTAGTAGCAACAAAGAGGACCTTCTTTCCGGACTTAACGATTTGCTTCAAGGCTTCAGCAGCCTCGTCTACTTTAGCAACAGTCTTGTTGAGGTCAATGATGTGTATGCCGTTGCGCTCCATGAAGATGTAAGGAGCCATTGCAGGATTCCATTTTCTCTTGAGATGACCGAAATGGCAACCTGCCTCAAGTAATGTGTCGAAATTTGTTCTTGACATTGTTTCTTCTTGTTTAATCGTTTACTTTCTTTTTTGTTTTGATAACCAACCGTCGGGTAGCCTAAACCTACGAGTCCCGACAGTTTAGATACTAAACGTATTCTCTGCTTTCCGAGATTTCCAAAACTGCAAGACTTGACATTAACGCTTGCTGAACTGGAATCTGCGACGAGCCTTTGGACGTCCCGGCTTCTTACGCTCAACGGCACGCGGATCACGTGTCATGAAGCCTTCAGCACGCAGGGCTGCCTTGTCTTCAGGGTTAATCTTGACCAAGGCACGTGCGATAGCCAAGCGCAGAGCCTGCGACTGGCCGGTGAAGCCACCGCCTGTCAGGTTTGCACGGATGTCATACTTCTCAGCGACCTCCAGCTTGTTCAGGGGCTGCTTAACGACGTACTGCAGTATTCCTGACGGGAAATACACAGCCAAGTCCTTGTTGTTTATGGTGATTTTGCCTGTACCTTCCTTCATGAAGATACGTGCGATAGCACACTTACGTCTGCCTAATGCGTTTATAACTTCCATATCTTCCTACAATATTATTTGAATGCGTTAATGTCTATCACTTTAGGCTCCTGAGCCTGATGCTTGTGCTCGCTTCCGGCGTAGATGTAGAGGTTGTCGAGAATCTGCGCACCGAGTCTGTTCTTCGGCAGCATGCCCTTGACGACACGTCTCAGCAGACGGTCGGCACCGTTAGGCTTAGCCAGCAACTTTGCCGGTGAGATCTCTCTCTGTCCGCCGGGATAGCCTGTGTAGGAGATATAGGTCTTGCCGTTCCATTTGTTTCCGGTCATGATGACCTTGTCGGCATTGATGACGATGACGTTGTCACCGCAATCTACGTGAGGGGTGAAGTTAGGTTTGTACTTGCCCCTTAACAATTTCGCAACCTTTGAGCCCAGACGGCCTAACACCTGATCTGTGGCATCGACTACAACCCATTCTTTGTTGACTGTAGTCTTGTTTGCAGAAATGGTCTTGTAACTTAAAGTGTCCACTCTAATAAATTTTAATTGTTACTACTAATAAACGATTCCCTCGTGTCAGTCCCTCGGCCAAAAGGGCTTCCAACACGCTAAGAATCATTGGCTTATCTATTTACAGATAATAATCGGCTCGCAAAGGTACGGCTTTTATTGTTTTCGGCAATAAAAAACGTACTGTTTTTGCTGTGCGTCAGAACTCTGCGTTCTTCGGCGTGCGCGGATAAGGAATGACATCACGGATGTTCGACATTCCGGTGACGAACAGTATCAGACGCTCAAAGCCAAGTCCGAAACCTCCATGCGGGCACGAACCGTACTTGCGGGTGTCAAGATACCACCACATGTCCTTCATCGGTATGTTGCGGCTCTCTATCTCGGCACTCAGCTTGCCGTAGTCTTCTTCGCGCACGCTGCCGCCGATGATCTCGCCGATGTGCGGGAAGAGCACGTCGGTACCCTGCACGGTCTTGCCGTCAGGGTTTATCTTCATATAGAAGGCTTTGATCTCTTTCGGATAGTCTGTCATGATGACCGGACGCTTGAAGTGCTGCTCCACAAGGTAGCGTTCGTGCTCGGCGGCAAGATCCATGCCCCACGATACGGGGAACTCGAACTTGTGTCCGCCACGGACAGCCTCTTCAAGTATCTTCACGCCCTCGGTGTACGGCAGGCGCACGAAGTCCTCCTTCAGCACTCCCTGCAGGCGTTCTATCAGTGTCGGGTCTATCATCTTGTTGAGGAACTGCAGGTCGTCCATGCAGTTGTCGAGTGCCCACTTGACACAATGCTTTATGAAGTCTTCCTCCAGATCCATAAGGTCGTCAAGGTCGATGAACGCCACCTCCGGCTCCACCATCCAGAACTCAGCCAGATGGCGCGGCGTATTGGAGTTCTCGGCACGGAACGTCGGGCCGAAGGTATAGATGGCTCCCAAGGCTGTGGCTGCCGTCTCGCCCTCGAGCTGTCCGCTGACGGTGAGGGAGGTCATCTTGCCGAAGAAGTCGTCGTCGTAGATTATCCTGCCGTCTGCATCTTTCTTCAGGTCATAGAGGTTCTTGGTCGTGACCTGGAACATCTCGCCGGCACCCTCACAGTCGCTGGCCGTGATTATCGGCGAGTTGAAGTAGTAGAAGCCGTGCTCGTGGAAATACTTGTGTATGGCTATGGCCATGTTGTGCCGGATGCGGAACACGGCACCAAAGGTGTTCGTGCGCATGCGCAGATGTGCCACCTCGCGCATGAACTCCATCGAGTGTCCTTTCTTCTGCAACGGGTATGTGCTGTCGCAAACGCCAAGCACCTCAATGTCGACAGCCTGAAGCTCCACTGTCTGTCCCGAGCCTACCGATTCTGTCAGTGTACCGTTGACACTGAGACAGGCTCCGGTGGTGATGTCCTTGAGCAGGGCATCGCCGAACTTCTCGATGTCGACCACAATCTGGACGTTGTTGATGGTAGAGCCGTCGTTCAGCGCAATGAAGCTGACCTTCTTGCTGCCACGGCGCGTGCGCACCCATCCCTTGACGTTCACCACCGCGCCGAAGTCCGTCCGCTTCAGCAAATCCGATATTTTAGTCCTGCGAATCTTATCCATAACAATTCTGTTCCTTATACCTATTATATATATATGTCATTCAAACGAGCCCATGTACAGGCGGTTGACCTCCATCTGCGTCAGGAAACGCCACTCGCCACGACGCAGACCTTTCTTCGTCAGGCCGGCAAACAGCACGCGATCCAACTTCACAACGCGGTAGCCTAATGATTCGAACAGACGGCGCACGATGCGGTTCTTGCCCGAGTGTATCTCAATGCCGACCTCGTTCCTCTTGACCTCGTCGACGAAGTTCAAGGCATCGGCATGTATCTCGCCGTCGTCCAGCTCCACGCCGGAGAGAATCTTGTCGAAGTCCTCCTGCGTCAAGTCCTTGTCGAGGCGTACCTGATAGATTTTCTTCTTCACGAACTTCGGGTGCGTCAGCTTTGATGCCAGGTCACCGTCGTTGGTCAGCAGCAGCACGCCCGTTGTGTTGCGGTCGAGCCGTCCCACAGGATATATGCGTTCCAAACATGCACCGTTGACAAGATCCATCACCGTCTTGCGTTCCTGCGGATCGTCGGTGGTGGTGACGGTGTCCTTCGGCTTGTTCAGCAGGACATAGACCTTACGCTCGATGTTGACGGTCTGGTCGTGGAACTTCACCACATCACTGCGCTTGACCTTTGTTCCGAGTTCGGTCACCACGATGTCGTTGACCGACACCACGCCTGCCTGAATGAACTCGTCGGCCTCACGGCGCGAGCATATCCCTGCGTTCGCAAGATAGCGGTTCAGACGTATCGGTGCGTTGGGGTCGGCGTTCTGCTCCTTATATTCTATCTGCTTGCGCTTCGAGTATTTCGCATTCGGGTCGTAGTCCGCACTGTGTTGGCGTTGCGGGCGACCGTAACTGTTGCCACCGCCGAAGTGTCCGCCACGGTTGTTGTTCTGTCCGTAGCCTCCGTTGCGGTATTGCGGACGGCCATAACCGTTGCCGCCATAGCCACCGTTGTTGTTGCCGTAGTTGTTGCCGTAAGGACGCTGCGGACGGCCTTCCGCTCCTTCGCCGTTCTGATTGTTGAAGCGCGGACGGTAGGGACGCTGCTGCTGTCCGTCACCGCCGTTGTAGCCGTTGTAGTTGTTGTAGTTGTTATATCGCGGGCGGTAAGGACGCTGTTGCTGACCGTCGCCGCCGTTGTTATAGTTGTTGTAGCTGTTGTAACGCTGCGGACGGTTCTCCGATCCTTCGCCGTTCTGACTGTTGAAGCGAGGGCGATAAGGACGCTGTTGCTGACCGTCACCGCCGTTGTAGTCGCGCCATACGCGGCCTCCTCCATTGGGATTGAAGCGCGGAC
>CAVDAU010000037.1:0-14701 GCA_963607015.1 Streptococcaceae bacterium | reverse complement strand
AATGGCAAAGTCTTATGTTTGAAATGGCAAAGTCTTATATTTGAAAGTGCCAACGCAAACATAAGACCCGACAAGCCTTCAGGTTTTATTGACGCAAACCGGTTTGCTCACTTTCAGGTACACACGCCACATAATATGGATAAATGAAAGAACCGTGGTGATATGGGGATGCTAATGTGTCAAGAAGTAAGCGGCGACGGGAAAAATTACTATCTTTGCACCCCGAAAGGAGAGAAAGCAGCTTGATGAACAGTGACAATACTTCCGTTTTGCTAATCAATGCCGGCGGCACCATAAGCATGATCGAGAACTACACGACCGGCATGCTCGAGTGTTTCAACCTTGAGGGGCTGAAGGTTCAGGTTCCCGAGCTGGGGAAGTTCGGCTTCAGAATCGATGCCTGCGAGATGGAGCAGCCTGTCGACTCGGCCGACAGCACGCCCGACCTGTGGCGACAGTTGGCGGAGTGCATCTGCAAGAACTATGACTCCTATTCCGGCTTCGTGATCCTTCACGGCACAGACACCATGGCCTACACAGCCTCGGCTCTGAGCTTCATGCTCCGAGGACTTGCCAAACCGGTGATACTGACCGGCGCACAGCTGCCCATAGGCATGGTCCGCACCGATGCCAAGGAGAACCTCATGACCGGCATCGAGATTGCTGCCGCCCGTGGCTCCGACGGACTGCCCATGGTGCCGGAGGTCTGCATCTTCTTCGGCAACAAGCTCACACGCGGCAACCGCACCTCGAAGCTCAATGCCGAGGGCTTCAGTGCCTTTCGCTCGTACAACTATCCCGCGCTTGCCACGGCGGGCATACACATCCGCTATGACCTCACGGCCATAGACCGCGACATCGACGGACGCTGCCTGCATGCGCGGTGCAACATGGACACGAACATCGGCATACTGAAGATATTCCCGGGCATCCGTGAGAACGTGGTGCAGGCATTGCTGTCGATAGAGGGTCTGAGGGGTGTGGTGCTGGAGACCTACGGCACGGGCAACGCGCCGCGCAACGGCTGGCTTGTGCGTCATCTGCGTGAAGCCATGGACCGCGAGATGGTGATTGTCAATGTCTCGCAGTGCAAGACGGGAATGGTCGACATGAACCGCTACGGGACGGGAGCACAGCTCATGGAGGCCGGTGTCCTGTCGGGCTATGACAGTACCACGGAGGCGGCGGTCACCAAGCTGATGTATCTCTTCGGGCAGAACCTCGAATCGGAAGAGGTCTGCTACTGGATGTCGCGCTCGCTTGCCGGTGAGATCACGGTGCCGAAACGCCGGCAATGACTCTCTTGCTTGTTTGTGCGTGCGTTTGCATGACTGTATCTTCTTTTTTTGCATACCTTTGTACCGGCTTTGGTGAGCCGCACTGCTGCGCTTGGCGTGCACATGCTTCGGAGTGAGGCAGGGATGCACGTATTTGCGGGGCAGGCTGCGACGAGAGGGAATCCGGTGAGAGTCCGGAACAGGCCCGCTGCTGTAAGTTCACTGAAAAAAGATTGCCGGAACGACACAATCCGCACGTGTCACTGTCTGAAATCGTGGAGCCGCATAGCGATGTGTGCAGGCGATGACGGGAAGATGCGTGATGGAGCCGGCAGCAAGAACAAGTCAGAAAACCTGCCGAAGCCACATGGACAACAGTTTTTGGACAGGCAAAGGCAACACACGCACACATGCTGATGGTTGCCGCCGGTGCTTTCGGGGATTGAAGCAGCAAAAACATCCGTTCTGACAGGAACCGTCTCGCGGCTCCCGTGTCATGTGTGTGGGGTGGGCATCTCGCGCTTTCCCACATATCTCCCGATGGATGTACATTCCTTTATATCTTCCGACACACACCCTGGCGGAACCTTTGGCGATACAGGAAAGCGCACACATGAATACGCACATATATATTATAATATGAAGAAAGTTTTACTAATGGCCGTGATGTGCCTTGTGGCACTCGCAGGCCGAGCACAGGAGGAAGAAGGAATGTTTGCAACAAGTGACTTGAAGAGCACAATGGCAGAAGGCGACAAGGCGGCCTTGCTTGTCGTTTCGTTTGGAACAACTTATGATGACACGCGCAGCAAGACCATAGACGCTGTCAACGCCAAGGCCGCAGAACGTTTCCCCGAGTTGGAACACCGCGATGCCTACACTTCGCGCATCGTCATAAAGCGGCTGAAACAGCGCGGCATTGAGAAGCAGACACCGTTAGAGGCTCTGTTCCGACTGCGTTCCGAGGGCTATACGCACGTCATTGTCCAGAGCACGAACATCATCGACGGTGCCGAGATGGAGTCGTTGCGCCGCGATGCGGAGCAGATGCAGCCGTTCTTCAAGGAAATCCGTATAGGCACGCCGTTGCTCTATTCTGTCGATGACATGCGGGAGGTGCTCCGGATACTTGTCGACAGGCTCGATGCCGGCAATGACAACAACCGCAAGGTCAAGGAGCACTTTGTGCTCGTGGGACACGGCACCTATACCCCGTCGACAGCCATCTACAGTCAGGCCGACTAC
The DNA here is from genome assembly GCA_963607015.1 of Streptococcaceae bacterium. Lineage (GTDB taxonomy): Bacteria > Bacteroidota > Bacteroidia > Bacteroidales > Bacteroidaceae > Bacteroides. The sequence continues at coordinate 12,179 of CAVDAU010000037.1, read as the reverse complement.
ATGCTCAAGAGCATGGGGAAGGACAATTGGCACGTCGGAACCATTGAGGGCTATCCTGCGTTTGACGAGGTGCTACAGCAGCTCAAGGATGCCAAGGCACGCAGGGTGACACTCGTGCCGTTCATGTTCGTGGCAGGAGACCATGCCAACAACGACATAGCCGTGGATTGGAAGCAACGCTTAGAGCAGGAAGGCTTCGAGGTGTCTGCGCTTATCGAAGGCCTGGGACAGGTGCCTGAGATTCAGGAGATATATCTTGCCCACATACAGTACATGATGACGCATCGCAACGAGAGCATCGTCGAGAAGAAAGCACGCTATTCTGCCAACGGGAAATAAAGGGAGACCACAGGAGATGATGAGGTATATAGGCAAGTTCATGTATGCTGCACACCGCATCTTGGGCACCGTGCTTTGTCTGGTGTTCCTGATGTGGTTCCTGTCTGCGTTTGTAATGATGTATCACCGTTTCCCGCGTGTGGGAACGTCGCAGATACGCGAACGCAGTGAGCTGCTCAGTGCCACCGACGGACGGCAGTGGCTTCCGGTGGACAGTGTTCTGGCGCGTCTGCCCGAGGGCTTTCGCGTCAGTAGTCTGACGTTGAGCCGCTATCTCGGGCAGACCAAGTTCACCGCATCGTCGGGACGGGAGCAGGTGGAATTGCCTGCCGGTCCCGAAGAGACGGTCTTGTCAGGCGACGAACGCCTGCAGCGCATCCTGCAAGTGTGGGGACGGGGACAGGCGGTGGAGCGCGTGGACACTCTCACCGAGCTTGACCAATTTGTTCCGTTCGGCAGCATGAAGAAGCAACTGCCGATATACAGGTATCACTTCAGCGGGCCGGAGGAGTACCGACTTTACATCGGCTCGACGACAGGCGACATCCTCCAGTTCACTGACAAAGACCGGCGTTTCTGGGCTTGGCTTGGAGCCATTCCTCATTGGATTTACTTCACGTGGCTGCGACAGAATCAGAAGGCATGGACACAGACGGTCATTTGGTCGTCGGGCATAGGTTGCCTGATGGTCATTGCCGGAATGTGGGTGGGCATTGATGTCTGGCGCAAGAGCCGCCGTGCCGGCAAGCAGCGTGGGGTGAGCATAAGGCCGTACCGGAAACCGTGGTATCGCTGGCACTATACGTTCGGTCTGGTCTTCGGAATCATTTGCCTCTCGTTTGCATTCAGCGGCATGATGTCGATGATGGATACGCCGCAGTGGATTCACCGCACCACGATGACCGTCAGTCCCACGCGCGTGCTGCAAGCCGCGAAGCCTTCGCCGCAGGAATATCTCCTGGACTACCGCAAGGTGCTTGCCGCCTATCCCGAGGCCAAGGAGATTGCGTGGAGCAACTTCCGCAGCCATCCGTATTATACGGTTACGGGAGACGACGTTCAGGCCTATGTCGATGCTACGGATACGATTGTGAAGCCACTCTGCTTGACCCGCGAAGAGATAGAGGACGGAGTGCGTCAGGTCTACCTGACCGACAGCGTGTTTGGCGGCAAGGTGCCTGATATGGAGGTTGAGAACATTGACCGCTTTGAAACATACTACCGCAACATGTCGGGCATGCTGCGTGGAGCCGAGCAGCTGCCCGTGTGGAAAATCTCCGTCAGCGATCCCGACAACAGCACGTTCTATGTTCAGCCGAAAACGGGAGCAGTGCGCTATGTCAGCACGTCGACACGTTGGCGTTATTGGATGTACACCGCGCTCCACCGTATGCGCATCGGTGTGCTGAACGAAAGCCCGTTCATGCGCAAGACGGTTCTGTGGGTGTTGCTGCTCGGTGGAACGGTCGTGTCTGTCACGGGTGTGGTCCTCGGTGCGAACTACGTATGCAGGAAGTGCCGCAGAAAGAAGACACGTCAGTTTCCCGAAGCGAACTCGTAGAGTCTGTAGTAGAGTAGGAGTGTGCAGGCCGCTGCGGCAACGAGGAGCGGCGTATGGCTGATGCCGTCGGATATGGCAGACGACAGGGCATCGGCCAATGCTCCTTCGGTGAGTCCGCACAGGGTGTCAAGTCCGCCAAGCAGCACGAACATCACGGTGACTGCCGCATACAGCAACGCCTGCATGGCCAGCATGATGCGGTGCACACGTTGTCCGTCGGCCTGCGGCAGGCTCTGCATGACGCGCCGCGTAAAGCCGTCGTCGCCAATGTCCTGACGGTTCTCCTTCAAGAAATTCCGTATCAGCAGTTCATCATTGTCCATATCCGTTCTCCTTCAAGTATTTTGCCATTTTGTCTTTTCCACGGCTCAGGTGGCTCTTTATCGTCCCCTCGGCCATTCCCGTAATGTCGGCTATCTGCTTTATCTGCTTGTCCTCCATATAGAACAACGTCACGCACGTGCGCTCGTCCTTGTTGAGTTGCTGCATCGCGCGGTAGACATCCATCGTCTTTCCTGCATCGTTCTGCTCCTCGCTGTAGCGGGCATCGGCCTCTATGGTGTCGATGTCGTCCTCGTCCTTACGGCTGCGAATATAATCATAAAACACGTTGTATGCAATTCTGTACAGCCAAGTCTGGAAGTTTGCCGCTCCCCGGAAGTTCTTCAGTCCCGTGTATGCCTTGATGAACGTCTCCTGCGAAAGGTCGTCGCTGAGAGCCTTGTCGCCGCAGGTCTGGTTCATGAAGAACCGTCTGACGGGCGACTGATACCGCTCAACCAGTTGCCCGAAGGCACGCTGGCTGTGCAGCATCAGCACTTGTGCTATCAATACGGTGTCGGCAGGAGCCTTCATGTCTCGCTTGTTGATGTCTTGTCTGTCCGCAGGGCTTATTCCGCCTGTCCGGTTTGCTCTGCCGGATTGCCATCTTCTGTCCTGTCGGCTTGGCTGTCCTTGCCGGTCTTTTTGGCTTTGTCTAACCTCCGGTAGCCGAGCAGTTGGCTCACGCCGTTTGCCACGACGAACAGTCCGACGCACGCTATCCCAAGCTCGTCTGTCAGGAAGAAGAGGAAGAGCGACAACGCCACGCCGATGCAAATGTTCTTGATGCCACGTGAATACAGGTCGGTCTGCTTCTCGACATCTCCTAATATGTCGCTGAGGCCCTCGGGCAACGGCTGTCCGCTCTCGAGAATCTTTTCTGCCAAGCGATACTTCGCTTTGCGCTTCTTGTAGGAAGCGACCAGTACGGCGATGACGCACACTATCGGCAGGAGCACACAAACCAGAACCACAACCACCATTGGCATTATGACATGCTTTGCCATGGATTCAGAGAAGCCGTCGCTTGAGAAGTTCTCGACGAAGTCTTCAATCATCTTGGCATCTTCCTTGGAGAGGCTGATGTTGATGCCGGCATCTTCACTGCCGGACGCTGAGAGGCTGTCGGCAATGCTTCCCTTGCCCGTGTATGTCGTCACGCTGAGCGTGTCTCCCTTGGTCGACGGTGCATCGCTGATTTCTACTACCACGCGGTTTCCCTGTTTGTCGGTGGTTGTCGTTTCGTGGCTTTGTGCCGGTGCAGGAGCGGCTGTCATGAACGCCACTACTGCCAATGTCGCTAATCTGTTCATATCTGTTCTTGAGTGTTTTTGTTCTTGTTTTCGAGTATTAGACGTAGCGGCGGCGCAAAAGGTTGCACACACTGCAAAATTTTTCATGGGCAAAGTTATATCTTTGCCCGCGACGACTGCCGAAGCATTCGTAAAAGTTTGACAACGGAGAGACCGGAGATGCAATTACCGCAAGACTTCATGACATGGCTGCGTGCCCAAATGCCCGACGATGAGGCATCGGCTCTCGCTGCCGCCCTGAGCGGCGACGAACGGGTGACGAGCATCCGCCTGAACAGGCAGAAGACGGAGCTGTACGGATTGCCGTGCATGGAGACTGCGGATGCCGTGCCGTGGTGTGCCGACGGGCGTTATCTTGCCGGCAGACCGCAGTTCACCTTCGATCCGCTGCTCCATGCCGGGTGTTACTACGTTCAGGAAGCCTCGTCAATGTTCTTGGAGCAGGCTCTCGGGAGCCATCTCCGGAGGGACAAAGGTTGCGTGGCTCTGGATCTGTGTGCCGCCCCGGGTGGCAAGTCCACGCATCTCAGGCAGTTGCTGCCCTGCGGAAGCCTGCTTGTCAGCAACGAGTATGTGCGCCAACGGGCTAATGTCCTGGCTGAGAACATGGCCAAGTGGGGACATCCGGATGTCATTGTCACGAACAGTGCCCCTGCGGATTTCGCACGGCTGCAGTCTGCGTTCGATGTCATTGTGGCCGATGTGCCGTGCTCGGGCGAGGGGATGTTCCGCAAGGACGAGACGGCTGTGGCGGAGTGGAGCACGGCCAACGTGGAGATGTGTTGCCGGAGACAGCGCGACATCATTGCCGATGTGTGGCCGGCACTCAAGGGAGGCGGACTGCTGATCTACAGCACATGCACCTTCAACACGCGCGAGGATGAGGAGAACGTGGCGTGGATAGCCTCCGAGCTTGGGGCAGACATACTGCCGGTCGCCATGCACGACGGATGGAACATTGCGGGCAATATGCTTCGGGGTGAGGACTTCCCCGTCTACCGCTTCCTGCCCGGACGCATACGCGGCGAGGGCTTCTTCATGGCTGTGCTGCGGAAGAGGGAAGACTACACGGCGGTTTGCACGGGCAAAAGCACTGCTTTTCGGGACAAAAACCGGCGGATTGCACAGGCAAATCCGCTGCTTAAGAAGTCCTTTTCCGCTGTTTCAGGATGGATGGACGGCAGGGACGACATGGAACTGTTGGCAGTGGGAGAGGGCATAACGGCTTTCCCTATACCTTATATATATATGTTGCGCTCCATGATGAGCCTCGGCTTCCGCATACTGCACGCCGGAGTGCCGTTGGCAGTGCTGAAAGGCAAGGACCTCGTTCCGCAGCACGCGCTGGCCATGAGCACCGCCCTCAATGCCGCAGCCTTTGCATCCGTGGCTTTGGACTTCCGTCAGGCAGTGGCATACCTGCAAGGCTCGGCGGTGCAGCTCCCACAGTCTGCGCCGCGCGGCTTCGTGCTTCTGACATACTGCGGCGTGCCGCTGGGCTTCGCCAAGAACCTCGGCACACGTGCCAACAACCTCTATCCGCAGGAATGGCGCATACGCAGCAGCTTCGTCCCCGACAGTCCGCCGGCGGTCATCAGATGATGGCGTGTGACAAAATAACGGGCGTATCGCCTCTCAGCGATACGCCCCACATGATGAAAACCGGTACTAATCCCGCTTCTGTCCTCAACAGAAACGTTGTTTTCCGTCCTTTACTTCTTGTCGGGTCTGCTCTCGGCAATCAGCTTGCCGTCGTTCAGCGCATACTCGACCATTGTTGCCATGAAATCTTCTGTAGCCATAACTCAATCTCCTTATCTTAAAAAATCAGACTTCTTTGTTGCTTTCGTCGGCAGAAGACTGCATCTCCTGTCGACGCAACAAAGGTATGGTGCGGAGAATCAAGTCAGGCAACAGATTCGACGTTCCGGCAAGATGTATCGACGAAACTTATGCTGTTTATAGTTTTTAACGCTCGGGCAGGGTCACTTCCCCAGATACTGTTCGTCGAGCCAGTCCCAGTCGATGTCGTCGGCATCGTCCTCCTTCTCGTCGGTCGGTGTCAGGTCTTCGTCTTCGCCCTCGTCGTGCAGCTCCTGTTGCAATGTGTCGGCGGCTTTCTCGCGGTGTACCAGCGAGCTGTAGTCTTCGGGCATCTCCTTGTTCAGCTCCGTCCACAGCACGTCCTTCAGCTTCTGTATGCCGAGGCCGGTCAGTGACGATATGAATATGTGCGGAATGCCCTCGGGCAGTGTCCGTTCCATCTCGGCGATAAGCTCGTCGTCGAGCATGTCGCTCTTGGTGATGGCAAGCACGCGGCTCTTGTCGGCAAGTTCGGGATTGAAGGTTATAAGCTCGTTCATCAGCACCTCATATTCGTGTGCCACGTCGTCGGCATCGGCAGGCACCATGAACAGCAGCAGCGAGTTGCGCTCTATGTGGCGCAGGAAGCGCAGTCCCAATCCCCGTCCTTCGCTGGCACCCTCGATGATTCCCGGTATGTCGGCCATCACAAACGACTGGTTGTCCCTGTACGGCACAATGCCGAGGTTCGGCTCGAGCGTGGTGAACGGATAGTTGGCAATCTTGGGCTTGGCTGCCGAGACGACCGACAGCAACGTGGATTTGCCTGCGTTGGGGAACCCCACAAGTCCGACATCGGCCAGCAGCTTCAGCTCCATTATCACCGTCATCTCCTGATTTGGCTCGCCCGGCTGTGCGTAGTCCGGTGCCTGACGCGTGGGAGTGGCGAAATGCCGGTTGCCCAATCCGCCGCGTCCGCCCTTCAGCAGCACCACTTCCTGCCCGTCGTCTGTCACGTCGCACAGGTACTCGCCCGTGTCGGCATTATACACCACCGTGCCGCAAGGCACTTCTATGTACTTGTCCTCACCGGCTTTGCCCGTGGAGCGGTTCCTCGAACCGTTCTCTCCGTTGCCGGCAATGATGTGGCGGTTGAACTTCAGGTGCAGCAGAGTCCAGAAGTTGCGGTTGCCGTGCAGTATGACGCTGCCTCCGCGTCCGCCGTCGCCGCCGTCGGGGCCGCCGTTGGGGATATACTTGACGTGGCGCATGTGTGTCGAGCCGCGCCCGCCCTTGCCCGAACGGCAGTAGATCTTAACGTAGTCAACAAAGTTCGATTCTGCCATGATGTGCTGCTTGTTCTTGTCGGTGTTATTGATAAGCAACGCGTGGCACCGCACCCTGCCGCATAATGCCTGGGGGCTGTGTCACGCGTGTTCCTGTCTGTCTTTACTTGTTCACTGCATCGATGGCGGCGCAGATGTCGCCGAAGATGCGCTCAAGCTCGCCCAGTCCGTTGATGTGGCTGTGCTTTCCCTCCTTCTTGTACCAGTCGATGAGGGGCGATGTCTGTGAGTGATAGACATCGAGACGCTTCTTGATGGTCTCCTCGTTGTCGTCGGCGCGTCCGCTCATCTGTCCGCGCTTGATGAGGCGTGTCATGAGTTCGTCCTCGGGCACGTCAAGCTCGAGCATCACGCTCACGTCCTGTCCGCGCTCGGCGAGCATCTTCTTCAGGGCCTCTGCCTGCGGGATGGTGCGTGGAAAGCCGTCGAAAATCACGCCTTTGCTGTCCTTGAAGCTGTCGAGCGTGGATGCCAGTATGTCCACCATCAGCGAGTCGGGAATCAGTTGTCCCTGCTTGATGTAGCCGTCGGCAGTCTTGCCCAGCTCTGTACCGGCCTTGATCTGTGCACGCAGCACGTCTCCCGTAGAGATATGGTTGATGCCGTATTTCTCTACAATCTTCTCGCTCTGTGTTCCCTTGCCGGAACCGGGAGCACCAAAAATCACGATGTTAAGCATAGTGTTCAGTCTTTTTTGTGTGTTATTGTTTCAGAATTTATGTGTCCGTCTTTCTCTCTACTCGCCCACAAGCGTGTAGATGTCGGGCAGGTTGCGCCCGTAGCCGTCGTAGTCGAGTCCGTAGCCCAGTATGAAGTTGTTGGGTATGTGCATCGCGGCGTACTCTATGTCCAAATCCACCTTCAGCTTCTCCGGCTTCACCAGCAGCGTGCAGATGTGTATCTCCGCAGGGTTCTTCTTCCGCAGGGAATCGACGAGGTGCTTCATGGTGAAGCCCGTGTCAATGATGTCTTCCACAATCACCACCGTCCGTCCGCTGATGTCCTGACTCAGACCTATCGTCTCGCTGACGGTGCCTGTGGTGTCGGTGCCCTGATATGACTGTAGCTTGATGAACTGTATCTCGGACGGGATGTTGACGCGCTTCATCAGGTCGGCTGCAAACATGAACGAGCCGTTGAGTACGCTCAGAAACAGTGGATGTTTGCCGTCGAAGTCACGGCTCAGTTCGGCGGCGACACGATCCACCTGCTTCAGGATTTCCGCTTCCGTAATGGATACGGTGAAGTCCTTGTCTTTTACGCGTATATTCTTCATCGCTTGGTTTCTTGCTCTTGGACGCGCAAAGGTACAACTTTTTTGTGCTAAATTTGCCCATTCATTGATTATAACCTTATAGAGCTATGAACAAACAGACCAAGGCGGCCACAGTGCCGCAACGACTACAGTCGCTCGATGCCCTTCGCGGCTTCGATATGTTCTTCATCATGGGTGGTGCCACGCTTATTGCCGGTTTAGCCGACATCTTCCCGAACGCCTTTTTCAACGGACTGGCAGAACAGATGAGCCACGTGCCGTGGGACGGACTGGTGCACCACGACACCATCTTCCCGCTGTTCCTCTTCATCGCAGGCATCTCGTGGCCGTTCTCGCTGTCCAAGCAGAGGGCCGCAGGCAAGAGCGAGGCTGACATATATAAAAAGGTGATACGCCGAGGCTTGACGCTCGTGCTGCTTGGCGTGCTCTACAACGGACTGCTGTCAACGCTCGACTTCACCCACCAGCGTTATGCCAGTGTGTTGGGACGCATCGGTCTGGCGTGGATGTTCGGAGCACTGATATTCATGAACACGCGCTGGAAGACACGCGCGGCGATTGTCGGTGTTGTGCTGATAGGCTATTGGCTGCTGTCTGCTTTCGTGGGTGCTCCCGACGGTCCTGCCGGTGCCGATCCGCTGTCGCGCGAGGGCTGTCTGGCGGGATATATTGACCGTCTGCTGCTTCCCGGCAGTCTGTGCTATGGCGACTTCGACCCCGAAGGCCTGCTGAGCACGCTCCCTGCCATCTGCACGGCACTGCTCGGCATGCTGACCGGCGAATGGATAAGATATGAGAAGGAGGGGCTGACCGGTGCACGCAAGGCTCTGTATATGGCCTATGCCGGTGTGGCCTTTCTTGTTGTCGCACTGCTTTGGAACACAGTCCTGCCCGTCAACAAGATGTTGTGGTCCAGCTCGTTCGTATGTGCTGTGGCATCCTACTCACTGCTCATGTTCGCGCTGTTCTACTACGTGGTCGATGTCCGTGGCTGTCGCAACTGGACGTTGTTCTTCGTTGTCATCGGTGTCAATTCCATAACGATATATCTTGCACAGGCATTCATCAGCTTCAACTTCACAGCCAAGGCACTGTTCGGCGGCCTTGCCGGGCTGTTGCCGGACACGTGTCAGGCAACAGTGCTCAGTGCTGCCTATGTCCTGCTGTGCTGGCTGTTCCTCTACTTCCTTTATAAGAGAAAGATATTCCTGAAGGTTTGACCCCGAGGGGTAAGAAAGACAAATCAGTCCGCCGCAAGACTGTGTCTGCGGCGGACTGATTTGTCTTTCTTCACCGTCGTGCTTCCTCAGATGGCGTCAAGTGCCTGCTGAAGGTCGCCGATGATGTCGTCGATGTGCTCCGTTCCGATGCTCAGGCGTATCGTCGACGGATAGATGTGCTGCTCCTCAAGCTCTTCCGGTGTCATCTGCGAGTGCGTTGTCGTGGCAGGATGTATGACGAGGCTCTTCACGTCGGCCACGTTGGCCAACAGGGAGAATATCTTCAGGTTGTCGATGAATGTCCATGCTTCCTTCTGTCCGCCCTTGATCTCGAAGGTGAAGATGGAGCCGCCGCCGTTGGGGAACAGCTTTTTGTACAGCTCGTGGTCGGGATGGTCGGGCAGTGACGGGTGGTTGACCTTGGCCACCTTGGGGTGGTTGGCAAGGAACTCCACGACCTTCAGGGCATTGAACACGTGACGTTCCACGCGCAGTGACAGCGTCTCGAGGCTCTGAAGCAGGAACCAGGAACTTATCGGCGCAATTGTGGCACCGGTGTCGCGGAGGATGACGGCGCGGATGCGCGTGACGAAAGCTGTCGGGCCTGCCACATCGGCAAACACGGCACCGTGGTAGCTCGGGTCCGGCATACCAAGCGAGGGATACTTGGCGGCGTTGGCTTTCCAGTCAAACTTGCCTGCCTCTACGATTATGCCGCCAAGGGTGGAGCCGTGGCCGCCTATGAACTTCGTTGCAGACTCAACCACAACGTCAGCACCGTGCTCGAGAGGGCGGAACAGATAGGGTGTCGCGAACGTATTGTCCACGATGACTATCGTGTTGTGGCGGTGTGCAATCTCTGCAATCTTGTCGATGTCGGTGACGCTGGCATTCGGATTGCCGAATGTCTCCACTATTATTGCCTTGGTGTTGGGCTTGAAGGCCTCGTCAACTGCGTCGAAGTCGCTTGGGTCGACGATGGTCGCGCTGACACCCTGCGTGCTGAGCGTGTGCTCTATCAGGTTGTATGTGCCGCCATAGAGGTTGTTGGCGGCGATGATGTGGTCGCCGTTGCGTGCAACATTCTGGAGCGCATACGTGACGGCTGCCGCGCCGCTTGCCAATGCCAGTGCTGCCGTTCCGCCTTCGAGGGCTGCGATGCGCTTCTCGAACACCTCCTGCGTGGAGTTCGTCAGGCGACCGTAGATATTGCCGGCATCGCGCAAGGCGAAGCGGTCGGCGGCGTGCTGCGCGTTGCGGAACACGTATGATGTCGTCTGATAGATAGGCACCGCACGCGAATCGGTGGTAGGGTCGGCCTGCTCTTGTCCTACATGAAGCTGTAGTGTCTCGAAATGATAGTTCTTTGTTGTCATAGCTACAAATCCTTTCTGTTGTTTGTGTTCTTGTTTCCTTTTCACCGGCAAAGTTATGGCTCGTAGGCATTACGTACAAACATTTGTGGAAATACGGATAAAATGCCTACATTTGCCGCGAACAGGAGAATAAACGCCCACTTGGACATCCTCGGACGGACGGGTGGCAGAATATTTTTCTTTCGGAGAACTATGGAAAGAAGCATACCCATCGTGACTTTGGACAAGACCGACCTGCAGCTGCTGCGCATATTGCAGGAGAACGGCCGCCTGACCATCAAGGAGCTGGCCTCTCAGGTCAGTCTCTCGTCCACGCCGGTCTACGAACGCTTGCGCCGGCTCGAAAACAACGGCTACATAAAGAAGTATATCGCAGTGCTCGATGCCGAGAAGCTGAACCAGGGCTTTGTGGTGTTCTGCAACGTCAAGCTGCGACGCATGAACAGGGACATCGCCCGTGAGTTCGTGTCCATGATACAGGACATACCCGAGGTCACCGAGTGCTACAACATCTCGGGACAATATGACTACCTGCTCAAGGTGCATGCTCCGGACATGAAGTACTACAACGAGTTCATCATAAACGTGCTTGGCAGCATCGACAGCCTCGGTTCCATAGAGAGCACGTTCGTCATGAGCGAGGTCAAGCACAGCTACGGCCTCCACTTCTGATGCCGCCTGCCTCTAAGGGGCTGCATCGTATCTTCTTGCAATGGTGTCATGTCCTGCTGCGTACCCGCTTGGAGGCGGGAGCACAATCATGCATCCAACAACGCTCTATAGTCAGGGGAAAAATGAACTATTAGTTCATTGGCACTTGAACTATTAGTTCGATGCCACTTGAACTATTAGTTCGATGCCACTTGAACTATTAGTTCGTTGGCACTTGAACTAGTAGTTCGTTGGAACTTGAACCCATAGTCCGTTTTTCAATGGACATTCGCTCACTGTCATATCCTGATTTGGTTTGTCGGTTTTCCGATCATACTGTATCACTTGTCTGCTCACTCAACAATTATATAATGCAAAATGTCTTCACCCTCTCCACCCAACGACATTAACCTCACAAGCCTGAGATGTTAACCTCACGGAACGGTGCCTGCCTCTTCCGCATTGTGCGATGTGCCGATGAAGCTCTCGATCATCAGCAATTACTTGACGCTCTGAAAAACATTTCAAGCTGTCACTTCAATGTTATGGATTTTGTACTACTTTTGTGGTGTCCCGTCCGAAGGGGTGCTGCAATAGCAGAAGCCCAAGGGTGGGATGACATATATGGGAAAGCGTTTACCGACGCTTTGTTCTTGACAACTCGAAACTTCGCAACTTTCAGTCACAGTCAGGAATGAAGCAACAGTAGATGCCTTGTGGATGTGAATATACATCTAAGCTCGGAGCATACTTGCCGAAAGGCATGATGTGCTGCGGGTGAGGTATATCATATCGGCGTGGGCTTCTGCGTTGCTCGTTCAGCTGTGATGGGCAATGCGAAGGCCTCGAGTTGTGGGACGGGTGACAGTCAGCGACCCACGCTTCTTTCGTATAAAGTCAATCAAACAACCAAGTTTTAACAGTATTCTTGTAAGGGGTTGCTACAGGAGATATATTTCCTTTGGCACTATGG
>CAVDAU010000036.1:0-14742 GCA_963607015.1 Streptococcaceae bacterium | reverse complement strand
TCACATCGAACGATGTGAAAGAACATAAGCCTACTCCTCGAACGACTTCAAGCGGCTTCGAGAAGCATTATAGGCATGATAGGGGTTGGGGGTCGGGCTTGGACAACACTGACAAGCTAAATCAGAATATGACAGGACTATGGGTTCAAGTGCCAACGGACTAATAGTTCAAGTGTCATCGAACTAATAGTTCAAGTGCCAATGAACTATTAGTTCATTTTTTTCCGGACTGCGCACACTGATTTTCTGCTGAACCTTAACCGGACTTGGAGAGTGCACAAAGGGTGCACCGGAACGGTTACCGGTGCACCCTTTGTATATGAATGGTCTGTGACTGCTTGTCAACCGAAGTTGTCGAAACGTATCATGTTGTCTTCTACGCCAAGGCTGTCGAGCAGTGCAAGCACGGTCTTCGACATCATTGGAGGGCCGCAGAGATAGTACTCCACATCCTCGGGAGCTTCGTGCGCCTTGAGGTAGGTGTCGCCCAGCACATTCGCGATAAATCCCGGAGTGTACTTCACGCCCATGGCATCGGCCTTGGGATCCGGACGGTCGAGAGCCAAGTGGAAGTGGAAGTTGGGATATTCCTTCTCCAACTCGAGGAAGTCCTCCATGAAGAATACCTCGTCTATGCCGCGTGCACCATAGAAGTAGTGCATCTCACGGTCGCGTGTGTGCAGCGTGCGGAGCATGTGCATGATCTGCGAGCGCAGAGGAGCCATGCCGGCACCACCACCTACCCATATCATCTCACGCTTGGAGTCGAACACCGGATGGAAGTCTCCATAAGGGCCTGACATCGTCACCTTGTCGCCCGGCTTCAGGCTGAAGATGTAGGTCGAAGCTATGCCACAAGGCACGTTCTGGAAGCCCGGTCCCTGCTCTTTCGGCTTGAACGGCGGGGTGGCGATGCGCACTGTAAGTGTGATGATGTCGCCCTCTGCCGGATAGTTTGCCATGGAGTATGCACGCACGGTAGGAGTGTCGTTCTTCTGCTTGAGGCCGAAGATTCCGAACTTCTGCCATGTCGGCACGTAGAGGTCTCCTATAAGGGACTTGTCCATGTCGCGGTCGTAGTCTATGTCGTATGTAGGTATCTTGATCTGCGCATACGAACCGGGGAGGAAGTCCATGTGCTCTCCGGGAGGCAGCTGAACCTTGAACTCCTTGATGAACGAAGCAACGTTCTTGTTGCTGATGACGGTGCACTCCCACTGCTTGACATCAAGAGCCGATGCGGGAACCTTGATGGAGAGGTTGTTCTTGACCTTTGTCTGGCATGACAGACGCCAGTGATCCTTTATCTCCTTGCGGGTGAAGTGTCCTTTCTCTGAATCGAGAATCTCGCCGCCACCCTCAAGAACCTGACATCTGCACTGTCCGCACGAGCCTTTTCCGCCGCATGCCGAAGAGAGATAGATGTGATTGTCCACTAACGTTGAGAGCAGTGAGTTGCCCGACTCGACCTCTATGGTCTTGCTGTCGTTGATGGTGATCTTCACCGGTCCGCTTGACACCAAATATGCCTTTGCCACAAGCAGGATGGCCACGAGCACCAACACAATGACGAGGAAGACCCCGATACTTGTAAGTATAAAATTCATATCCATTTGTTTGTCCTCCTCAATTTAGATTTTCAATCCAGAGAAACACATGAACGCCATTGCCATAAGTCCCACGGTGATGAACGTTATGCCCAGTCCCTGAAGTCCCTTTGGCACATCGCTGTAGGCCATCTTCTCACGGATTGCAGCCAAGCCGACGATGGCGAGCAGCCATCCGATGCCGGAACCAAGGGCGTAAGCAATGCTGTCGACAACGCCACCGATGTACTGCGTGTTTGCAGGGTCGAGGTTAATCCTCTGCTGCATGAAGAGGCTACCGCCCATGATTGCGCAGTTCACTGCTATCAGAGGGAGGAATATGCCCAACGAGTTGTAAAGCGACGGTGAGAAACGCTCTACCGCCATCTCGACAATCTGCGTGATAGCTGCTATCACGGCAATGAAGAGTATGAAGCTCAGGAAAGAGAGGTCAACACCTTCGACAATGGCATCGGGACCCAGCACCTTTGTCTGTAGCAGATAGTTGACAGGCAACGTCACCACGAGCACGAAGGTCACGGCGGCACCCAATCCGAAGGCGGTCTTTACATTCTTTGATACGGCCAGATAAGAACACATACCCAAGAAGAATGCGAAAATCATATTGTCAGCGAATATCGACCTGACAAGCAAACTTATAAAATGTTCCATATTCTATTCTTTACCAGTTATGTGTATTACTTACTTCTTCTCCGGTGCCTCGTGCGCCCGCTTGTACCAGATGATGCAACCGACGAGTATCAGAGCCATCGGAGGCATCAGCATCATGCCGTTGTTGGAGTAGCCAAGGTCGTACAAAGCCTGCGGTATCACCTGAAAACCGAAGAGAGACCCGTTGCCGAGCAGCTCACGGAAGAAGCCCACGATGACAAGTATCAAGGCATATCCCAAGCCGTTGCCAATACCGTCGAGGAACGATTCCCACGGTCCGTTGGACATGGCAAAAGCCTCAAGGCGTCCCATCAGGATACAGTTGGTGATGATAAGGCCGACATAGACGGAGAGTTGCACGCTGACGTCGTATGCGAAAGCCTTGAGAATCTCACTGACTATGGTCACCAATGCGGCAACGACAACCAGCTGCACGATGATGCGGATACGCGACGGTATGGTGTTGCGCAGCAGTGAAATGATGACATTGGAAAAAGCCACGATGACAGTAACGGAAATACCCATTACGACAGCAGGCTTGAGCTGCGAGGTCACTGCCAGTGCCGAGCAGATACCGAGTATCTGGACGATGACAGGGTTATTTCCCAACAGGGGACCACAAAGGACCTCCTTATTTGCTTTAGAAAACAAACTCATAACAGTATCTCCTTAATTACTTGTTTAGAAAGTTCTTGTACAGACCGACGTATTTCTCCAGCATGCTGTGCACGCCGTTTGATGTCAGCGTGGAAGCGGTGACACCGTCGACAGCGTTGCCGCCCTGCTGGTTTGTCTTCTCTGCATTGCCATGCTTGACGACAGAGATTATCGTGCCGTTGCCGTCGATGACGTTGCGTCCGGCAAACTGCTTCTTGAAGCCGTCTGCCGCAATCTCGGCACCAAGTCCCGGTGTCTCACTGGAATGTCCGAAGTAGACACCGATGATGGTCTTCTTGTCGGACTTCAGTCCCACATAGCCCCAGATGGAGCCCCACAGTCCCTGACCGGTCATCGGCAGCACATACTCCGTCTCGCCGTTGACGTTTGCGACATATACCGGAAGGACGTCGCCGTCGAGCGATGCATCGAAGCCGCCGTCGTCGGCAACCTGACTGCCCTGTGCGTCAACGAGGATATCCTTGACCTGATAGGTATCGAAATCTGCCTTCGGGTCGCTTGACGATATGTTCAGAGCCGCAAGAATCTGCTTGCGCTTGTCGTTTGCCACGTTCTCGTTCTGGATTGTCTTCAGCGAGGAAGAAACCAGTGCCATGAGGAATGCAACGATTATAACCATTACCGCTGCATAGATAAAAATGTAAGTGTTACTATTCTTATTCATGATTATTGCAGTTTAAAAGGTTATTTGGCCAACGCACGCTTCGCGCGCATGTCAATGTTGTTCTGTACGAAGAAGTAGTCGATGAGCGGAGCAAACAGGTTGCCAAGCAGGATGGCAAGCATCATGCCCTCCGGATAGCCGGGGTTCATGACACGGACAATCACAGCCACGGCACCGATGAGAAATCCGTAGATCCACTTGCCGCCCTCTGTACGTGCACTTGTCACAGGGTCTGTGGCCATGAACACCGCACCGAAGCAGAAGCCGCCGAGGATGAGCTGCCTGTACCACTCTATGTGGGTCATGCCAAGAGCCTCAAACAGCAGTCCGAATGCCGCACCGCCGATGAAGACGCTGAGCATGGTCTTCCAGCTTGCAACGCCTGTCCACAGCAGGATGACTGCACCGATGGCGATGGCGATGACGCTGGTCTCGCCTATTGAACCGGGGATGAAGCCGGCGAACTGTTCCCACAAGCTCGACGATATGTCAGAACCTACGGCAGCCTCGCCCAACGGGGTTGCAGCCGTATAGGCATCGACGCTCAAGTCCTTGCCCAGACCGAAGATGGAGTTCTGAGATATCCACACCTGGTCACCGCTCATCTTGACCGGGTAGGCGAAGAACAGGAATGCGCGTGTGATGAGCGCGACGTTGAAGATGTTCATGCCCGTGCCGCCGAAGATTTCCTTGGCGAAGATGACCGAGAACGCCACTGCGACTGCAAGCATCCACAGCGGACATTCCACAGGGACAATCATCGGGATGATGATGCCCGACACGAGGTAGCCCTCCTGTATCTCCTCGCCTTTCCACTGGGCAACGATGAACTCAATGCCCAAGCCCACAACATAGGAAACGATTATCTTCGGCAGTACGGCCAAGAAGCCGTAGGCGAAGACAGCCATGAAGCCGCTCTCGGCGAGCAGTCCGGCAGCCTTGTAGTGCTGGTAACCTACGTTGTACATACCGAACAGCAGTGCCGGTATCAACGCAATAACCACGATCGACATGATGCGTTTGCTGTCGATCGAGTCATGAATGTGCGTTCCTGATTTCGATGTTGTGTTCGGCACGAAGAGGAAAGACTCAAAGCCGTCGAACACAGAACGAAATGCGTGGTATTTGCCGCCCTCCTCGAAGTTAGGCTTTATCTTGTTGAGATAATTTCTTAACGCTTTCATATTATTCTGTTTATTCTGAAATTACTTATTGACCGTCTCAGGCCATTTCCTTGCGCAGCATGTCCAGTCCCTCACGCACGATGCGCTGCACCTCCACCTTCGACGAGTCGACAAACTCGCACAGGGCGAAGTCCTCGGGAGCCACTTCGTAGATGCCGAGAGCCTCCATGCGGTCGATGTCGCCGGCAATGATGGCCTTGACCAACTGTTCGGGATAGATGTTCATCGGGAACACGCTGTCATACTCGCCGGACATTATCATGTGGCGTGCGCCGCCCTTGATGCGGGCATCGATGACGTATTCCTTGGACGAGCCTTTCAGCCAGCTGAAGTAGGAACGGCTCGTGCTGAAGTCGTTGACGCGCGGCATGATCCATCCTAAAAGCTCGTTCACGTCGTCGCCCTCGGGGATGACGGTCAGCTGCGAATGGAATGCGCCGAGATAGCCGTCGGGAGTTACCTGCTTGCCTGTGAGCACGTTGCCGCTGATGTATCTCAGGTCACGGCCTCCGGACACACGTCCGGCAAATATCTTGTTGAGTTTCGCTCCGACCTTCAGCTTTGCGTATGCCGGATGGCTGACCTCAGATCCGGTCAGTGCCACTGTGCGTGTCAGGTCCACCTTGCCCGTATTCAGCAGGCGGCCGATGAAGAGCACTGCCTCTGCACCTATGGTCCAAACCACTTCTCCCTTGTTGACCGGAGATATGTGGTTGATCTGCACACCGACGTTGCCTGCCGGATGCGGACCGTCAAACACGTTCACGGTGACGTTCTTCGCTGCCGTCAGAGCCGGCGACTTCTGCTTGGGGCTGATGCCGAGATAGACCTTGGCCAACTTTGCCAAAGCGTCCAGACCGGTCTGGAAGTTTTCCTCTTCGCCCTTGAGCTGGTACTCAAAGTCGGGTGCCAACGGCGCACTGTCGAATGTAGAGACGAAGATAGCTTTCGGCGCGTCTGCCGGATTGGCTATGACATCGTAAGGACGCTGACGCACGAAAGCGAACATTCCGGCTTTCAGCAACAGTTCCTTTACCTGCTGTGCATTCATGCCCGAGGGGTCGCTCTTGCCAAAGTCCGCATACTGCCGGTCTTTGTCGGGGGTGACGATGAAGTTCAGAATTTTGCGCCTTGCACCACGCTCCACGCTTGCAACCACTCCACTGACAGGCGAAACAAAATTTACTTCGGGGTGATTCTTGTCCACGAACAAGGGCTGCCCCACCAGGACTTTATCCCCCTCCTTGACTGCCGGCTTCGGAGTTACTCCTGTGAAATCATCGGGAACAAGCGAGTACGCTTCCGGTGCGTCCACTGTGATCAACTCTTCGGCAGGCTTACCTTTGAGGTTAATGTCCAGGCCTTTACGTAACTTAATTACATTTGCCATGTGATTATATAAAATATAGGTTTCCGAATAACGCACGCAAAATTAGCTAATTCAGACCAAAGGAGAGAGCAATCGCGAAAAAAAACCTGTGAGATTGTGGACGTACAGCCACAACTCTGTGGACGTACAGCCACAACTCTATGGACGTACAGCCACAGATCCTATGGACGTACAGCCACAGATCCCATGGACGTACAGCCACAGATCCCATGGACGTTCAACCACAAGTCTATGGACGTTCAACCAAAGAATGACGGTTGTAAAAGGGGGAAAGTACGGCTTAGAGAGGTCGGCACGGCACGTTCACGGGCGCGTCTGCCCGTGTCCGCTGATGAGCCATTTGTAGGTCGTAAGCTCTTCCGGCCCCATCGGGCCGCGTGCACCGAGCTTCTGTGTGGATATGCCGATTTCGGCTCCGAGACCGAACTGTGCGCCGTCGGTGAAGCCGGTGGACACATTGACGTAGACACAGGCGGCATCGACCATCGCCTGAAACCTTGCGGCACGGTCAGCGTCTTCCGTCACGATGCTCTCGCTGTGTCCGCTGCCGTAGGTGGATATGTGCTCGAGAGCCTCATCGAGGGAGTCGACGGTCTTGACGGCTGCCTGCAGGCTCAGCCATTCGGTGTGGAAGAGTTCAGGGTCTTGAAGTGGCACAAGGTCTGCCGACGGATACCGCCCGTTCAGGGCAGAGAACGAACGTTCATCGGCATGCAGCCTGACACCCTTGTCTGCCAGCAGGCTGCACAGCTCGGGCAGGTCGCCGAGCCTTGACGAATGGACTATCAGGGTGTCGAGCGTGTTGCAGACGCTCGGACGGCGTGTCTTGGCATTGCCGACGATGAGCTTGCCGATGGCAAGGTCACCGTACTCGTCGAAATAGCAGTGCACCACCCCGGCTCCGGTCTCTATCACCGGTACCTTGGCGGTGTCGCGGACGAAGTCTATCAGTCTCTTGCCGCCACGGGGTATGCACAGGTCTATGTATCCTGTGGCTGTGAGCATCTCGGCTGTGGCCTCGTGGGTGGCAGGCAGGAGTGCCACGATGTCGGGGTACGCACCTGCCGACTTCAGGACTTCGCGTATCAGGTTCACTGCCGAACGGCACGAACATTCAGCATCCTTGCCGCACTTCAGCACGCAGGCGTTGCCGCTCTTGAGACAAAGGGAGAACACGTCGTAGGTGACGTTGGGCCGTGCCTCATAGACCACACCAATCACGCCGAACGGCACGCTGACCCGCCGCAGGTCAAGACCGTTGTCCAAACGTGTGTGCTTCAGCACCCGTCCCAGCGGCGACGGCAATGTGGCCACATGTCTCATGGCATCGGCTATCTCGCGCAGCCGTGCCTCGGTCAGCTGTAGACGGTCGTACATGGGGTTATCGCTGTCCATCCTGCTCAGGTCTTCCGCGTTGGCGGCAAGCAGCAGGGGGACATTTGCGTCTACCGCATCCGCCACGCGCAGCAGCAGTGCGTTACGCCTTTCGTCCGTCATCAGTGCAAGCGTCCTGCCGGCATTCCTGACGGCTGCAAAGGTGTCTGTAAGTTTTGTCATAGCTGTATCTACTCCATGCACAGGTAGTCATAGTGAATCAGCGGACGCAGGCCGTGCACGCCGACGTTCCGCTTAGCCTCTTCGGCCGAGTAGCTGCTGCGTCCGACGGCAATCACGTCGCCGGAAACATTCAGCACGCTTATGATGTCGCCCTCCTCGAAGTCGCCGTCGACGGATGTCACGCCCACAAGCAGCAGGCTCGCGGCCTTCGGACTGCGGAGCGTCTGCTCGGCCTTGGCATTGATGCTGACGCGCCCCTTGGCGAAGCCGTCGCTGTGGGCAATCCACTTCTTGACGGGCGACTGTGCGGTCGCGTTCGGACGGAACTCCGTGTGGACAGTGCTCTCCGGATGCTCTGCCAGCTTGATGAGTATGTCGTCGACACACCCGTTGGCGATGATGACACGTATGCCCTCGTCGGCGGCCTTGTTGGCAATGCGGGCTTTGGTCATCATTCCGCCACGGCCGAAGCCGCTCTTCGTCTCCTGTATGTATCCGTCAAGGTCGCGACGGCTGTCGACCACGGGCATGACTTTGCTGGCAGGGTCACAGGGGTCGCCGTCGTAGATGCCGTCGACGTTGGTGAGGATTATCAGATCCGAGCATCCCATCATCGAAGCTATCAGTCCGGAGAGTTCGTCGTTGTCGGTGAACATCAGCTCGGTGACGCTGACGGTGTCGTTCTCGTTCACGATGGGCAACACGCCATTGTCGAGCATCACGCTGATGCACGCCCGCTGGTTGAGGTATTCCTCGCGGGTGGCGAAGCTCTCCTTCATGGTCAGCACCTGTCCAACGTGTATGCCGTGCTCGCGAAACAGGTTATAGTACAGGCCGATGAGCTTGACCTGCCCCATTGCCGAGAACAGCTGACGCTGTTCCACGCTGCTGAGCCTGCGGTCGACAGACAGCTCGCCACGACCGCACGCCACCGCTCCCGACGACACGAGGATGACCTCATGGTCATGCTGCCGCAGCCACGCCACCTGATCGACGATGGCAGACAGCCGCGTGACATCGACCTTGCCGTCAGCACGCGTCAGCACGTTGCTCCCTATCTTGACCGCTATTCTCTTCACAGCATCCTGTCTTTTGATGTCTCTCTACATTCCGGCCTTCAAACCACGTATGACGGCAGAAGTGAAGCCGGAATGTTCCATCTCGTTCAGCCCCCTGATGGTGAGTCCGCCGGGGGTTGTGACCTTGTCAATCTCGGCCTCCGGATGATTGCCGTTGGCCTGAAGAAGCTCCACTGCCCCCTTGACGGTCTGCAGCACGATGTCTCTCGCCGCGTCGGCCTTGAAGCCTAACTCCACACCTCCTTCCGAGGCGGCACGGACGTAGCGCATGGCGTAGGCTATCCCGCAGCTGGCCAATGCCGTTCCGGCAGAGAGATGCGCCTCATCGGTTATGCAGGTCTGCCCGACGCTA
Source organism: Streptococcaceae bacterium (assembly GCA_963607015.1). Taxonomy (GTDB): domain Bacteria; phylum Bacteroidota; class Bacteroidia; order Bacteroidales; family Bacteroidaceae; genus Bacteroides. The sequence goes on along the minus strand of CAVDAU010000036.1, from coordinate 5,580 downwards.
TGCAGTATGTCGTCAAGCCGGCGTGTCTGCTCTTCGGAGCCGGCGACCGGCACGACGAACGTCATCGACGCACGCACGGCAACGGCTATGTTGGGGATAACGATGAACAAAGCCGCAGGCTGCGATCCGTCTTTGTCGAGCCACAGCTTCAGCTGTTCCGACTTGACGGATGCTGCCATACATATCACCGTCTGACGGCTGTAGTCGAGCACGTCCTTGATTTCCTCAATGACGTGCTGCACAAGCCACGGCTTCACGACAACGGCAACATAGTCGGCACCGGCAACGGCTGCGCGGTTGTCCGTGGTCACGTTTGCGCCAAGTGCCTCGAACTTCCGGAGCTTGTCCGTGTGCGGATTGGACACGGTTATGTCCGCAGGCTTGAAGAAACGGCCTGCCGCAAGCAAGCCCTCGGCAAAGGCTCCGCCCATGGCTCCGGCACCGATGATTGCAATCTTCATCTTCTATATATATAATGGTAAGGGGGTGTCAGACAGCCGTCACTCTTCTGCCGCGAACATGGGATCCCATGCCGGCAGCTTCGAAGGCTTCTGCTTGAAGAGTTCCTGAACCTTTGCGGGGACATACTTGGTCTCCACGACAAGACGGAACATGTATTCGTTGAACCACTCGTCGGTCATAATCATGTAGCCCTTATAGCCTCGGTCGGCACCCCAGCTGTTCTCGACCATCCACTTCGTCGACTTGCCGTCCTTGTCAAGGTCAACGGCGGTCAGCGTCATGGCGTGCGACGAACCGCTGGCATGTGTCTGTATGCGCTGCTTCTTGTCCATGCCGAAGGTGACGCCCAGCAATGATCCATAGTCGTAGTTGTTGACATCGAGCAGTCCGCGCTTTGAATCCTGAAACTTGCCCACGTCGCAGCTGAAGTACATCATCGTGTTGTCACGCAGTGAGGCTATGGCAATCTCCTTTATCTCGTCTATGGGCAGGTTCAGATAGACCCAGTTCTGTCCGTCGTAGGTGTGGCGGTCATAGTCTATCTCGTATGTCTTGTAGTATTCGCGTGTGGGGTCGTTCATCAGCATGACGTAGTTTGTCAGCAGACCCTTGTCGCCATACTTCTCGAGGAACGTCTGCGGCGTGTGGTGTTCGGTCTCCACCGGATTGCCGTCGGCATCGCGGCGGATGAAGTCAAACTCCTTGGGCGGAACGCCGAGGTTCAGCACGAGCATGCGGTAGACCGTGCCGAGCATCTCTGTCTTGCTCTTCTCCAAATCGGCTTTCTTGGTGCCTTTGGCTGCCTCATCGCGCAGCTGCAAGCCCCATTCCTTCAGTTTCAGCGATATGAGACGTGCCATCTGCGATGTGTGATTGCTGCTGTAGGTCTCCGGCATTGCCTCCTTCGGCACAAGTCCGTACTTCATCACGAGGTCGGCCACGCCACAGAATGTGCCGCCATCGCTCAGCGGGTGCGAGAACAGCCAATCGACAAACTGGTCGTCCATCGGTTTGTCGCCGGTATCTATGACACCTTGCAGGAAAAGGTTGGACTTCTCTAACTGATCCCAAAAGAAGGTGTAAATCTGCGAATACTCAAACTCGGGCAGGTCGTACTTGGCAATTGCCTTGGAGCGCATCACGTTCAGTCCGGTGAATAGCCAGCAACGTCCCGACGAGGCCTGATTGGTTATGCCTTTCGACTTGACACGGATGGAGAAGTGTGTGTCCATGGCCTTCTGGTTGTCCTGGTTGAGGGCCAGCGAATTGATGTCGTTATTGCCAATGGCATTGCGCAGAGCCTTGTCTGCCGCTGTGCCTTGGTAGCTCTTTTCTATTTGTTGCAGCATTTCGTTGTTGATGCTGCCGGCTGTCTGTGCCTGTACGGCGCATGCCGATGCGGCGACAATCATTGTCATCAATAAATTCTTTTTCATTATTCTTGTGGTTCTTGGATTAGATGTTTCACAAAAAACGGTCTTTCTGTCCCTGTGTTCTAAGACAGAAGCCTGCATCACACGCCGCCGTGGCTGCCGTGGTGCAGGCTTCCTGATAAAACCCTTAAAATATCGGACGGACGGTGTGCCGTTCCTTTACTTTATATCGTCTCTCTGAATGTAGGCCAGCACGTCTCCCTTCTCAACCGTTGCACCCTGATCTGCGCAGAGTTCAACAATCTTTCCGTTGAAGTTCGACTTTATCTCGTCTGTGCCCCAGTGGGTCGATATGTAGCAGAAGTGCTCGCCTTCCTTGAATTCCTTGCCGATGGCAGGAGCGATGGACTTGCTCGTCATGTCTATCTCCCACATCAGCTGACCTGACTCTGCTGCCACGATAGGCTCTGCCTTCGCACGCTTCAGCTTCTTGATGTCCTCCTCGTTGAAGCCCTGCTTTGCCATGGTCGCATCCTTGGCCTTCTGAAGGTCGGCCTCGAAGCGTTGCTTTGCCACACCGCTCTTGTAGTCGCGGTACTGTGTCTCGTGCATTGCGAACTCGAAGAGCTCTTCGTCGTCGGGACCGGTCTCCCAGCCGTTCTTCTTCATTTCCTCACGATACTGGTCGAGGCAGTCGGGATAGAGCGACTGCGGATCGCCCGTGAAGAACTCCAAGCCCTGCTCTTTTGCAAGTTTCTTGATCTCCGGAGCAACCTCGCCGGGCAGCTTGCCGCTCTTACCGAGAATCATACCCCAGATGCTCTTGTCGCTCATCAGGCTGAAGCGTGGCTTGCCCTGCGCATCGGCCATGATGTTCATCAGCGCGATGTTCTTCACATACTGGCTGAACGGCGTCACCAATGGAGGATAACCGACCTTCGGCCATACATATTCCACTTCATCAAACAGACGCACCACAAGGTCGTCGAGCGTAACCGCCGGCTTGCCCTGTGCCTTGAGCATCATGTTGATGCCGCTGTGCACGCCCTTCAGATCGGCCATCATGGAGCCCATCATTCCGCCCGGCAGACCGCACTTGAGCAGCAGCGAAGACATGAGTTTGTTGGTCGGATCCATGAAGTAGCCCAAGAAGTCGTCTATGAATTCCTGTGTCAGGGCACGAGCCTGCATGTATGCCTTCATGTTGATATCCTTTACAAGGAAGCCCGCATCCTTCAGCATCGCCTGTACGGAGATGACATCCGGATGAACCTTGCCCCACGACAGCGGCTCGATGGCCACGTCGAGCACATCGGCTCCCGCCTCGGCAACTTCGAGCATCGAAGCCATCGACAAGCCGGGGCCTGAGTGTCCGTGATACTGAACGATGATTTCCGGATGGCGTTCCTTGATGTTCTTTGTCAACTGACCCAATGACCACGGACGGCCGATGCCCGCCATGTCCTTCAGGCAGATTTCCTGTGCGCCGGCCTCGATCAGCTCGTCTGCCAACTTCGTGTAGTACTCCACGGTGTGAACCGGAGAATACGTGATGCACAACGTCGCCTGTGCAGTCATACCGCCTTCGATGGCGTATTTGATTGATGGTATGATGTTGTTCTTGTCGTTCAGTCCGCAGAAGATACGGGTGATGTCAACTCCCTGAGCATGCTTCACCTTATACATCAACTTGCGCAGATCGACAGGGCAAGGGAACATACGCAGTGCATTGAGACCACGGTCGAGCATGTGTGTCTTGATGCCGACCTCATTGAACGGCTTTGTGAATGCACGGACAGCCGTGTTCGGGTTCTCGCCGTACATCAGGTTCACCTGCTCAAAGGCTCCGCCATTGGTTTCAACACGGTCAAAACAACCCATATCAATGATTACCGGAGCTATACGCACCAGCTGGTCGACACGCGGCTGATACTTGCCCGAAGACTGGAACATGTCACGGTAAACGAGACTGAATTTGATTTCTTTCTTCATAATAATTCAATAAACTGATTTTTATTTCCCTACGTCTACAATCAGACGCAAAGATAACAATTTCGTTTAAAATCAAAATACCGCACCGCCTACTTTTATTTCATTTTAATCTTTCCTGACAAGGCAATATAAATAAGGAGTACGGCCAGCGTCGCAATCTCGCTAAACGGCTCGGCAAGCCAAAGCCCGTGAACGCCCGTAAGCTGCGGCAGCAGTATGAAGCACGGAATGACGAAGATGCAGCCACGGAGGAGCATGAAGACGGTGGCGGGCCGAAACCGCTCGAGGCTCTGAAGGTAGCCAATGAGCACGACATTGAGCGTGAACGGCAGGCTCGTCAACAGGAACAGCGGCACGCCCGATGCACCGATGGCGTTTGCCGGTGAGGAGGCATCGATGAACATGCTGACTATGGACGGCGCGAACAGGAAGCCGAAGACGGACATGAGCAGACCGAGGATGCACGCCAGTCCCGCAGATATGTGCAGCGTCTGCCGCACGCGGTCTGTCTTTCCGAGGCCGCTGTTGTAGCTGATGATTGGCATGGCCGACTGTGCAATGGCATTGCCGAACATGAAGATCATCGGGAACAGGTAGCACGCCACGCTGAACGCCGCCACGCCGTCCTCCTTCAGCCACGACATGAACATGTAGTTGCCGGTTATCATCATGCAGCTGATGGCGGTCTCGGCAATGAACGAGGGAAAGCCCAGACGAAGCATGTAGCCGCTGTTGCGTGCGGTCAGGCGTATGGCGGTGCCGGAGAACTTCGGCCTATACAGCCGCAGGCTGACGCTGCGCCGCAGCATGTACCACGCCACCATCAGCGAGCCTACAAACGTAGCCAGCGATGTGGCAACGGCGGCACCGAAGACTCCCATGTGGAGCGGAAAAACAAACAGCCAGTCGAACACAATGTTGAGCAGGGCTGCCGTGACGTTCACCGTCATGGCATAGTTCGGCGAGCCGTCAAGACGGATCACGAACAGGCCGACCATGTTTATCACCAGGAACAGCTGGCACGGACTGATTCCGATGAGGTATTCGCGCACTAACGGATACAGCTGCGGGCTTCCGCCGAACAGGTCTGAGGTCTGGCGCGGAAAGACATTGATGACGGCAACGACAAGAGCCATGAACAGCAGCCCCACGGTGAAAGCCTGCGTGACGTTGATGTTGGCGGCCTTGCGGTTGCCACGGCCGAGGTGCACAGCCGCGACGATGCTGACGCCGCTGCCGAACATCAGCGCGACGCCGGTGGCTATCTGAAACAGCGGAGCGACGATGTTCACAGCCGCGAGTGCGTCGCTACCGACACCGCGACCGACGAATATGCCATCGGCAACATTGAGCACCACCGACGACAGAAGTCCCAAGAGTGTAGGGAAAAACAGCTTCCTGAAAAGCCTTGGCACACGCATCTCGCCGTAGTCCAAAGCATCCCTCTGATTTTTCATAATAACTAAAGTTTTTATTGGTTTATTACTGTCAAACAAAATGCACCTTGTTTCTTTCGCGGCGCAAAGCTACGACCATAAATTCGAGTTGCCAAAAACCGTGTAGAACTTTTATTTTTTCCGCAATCCGCATCCCTGAAAAGGAGGGAAAGCAAGCCCCTGCCACGGCAGCACGGCTCTTTCATTTAAAATGGCAGGGATTTTTCCAAACTGCGGTCGGTGCGCACATAACGGCTGTCTATGGATGCCCATCGTTGGGTTCTATGGATGCCCATTCTTAGGTTGAATGAATGCCC
>CAVDAU010000035.1:0-14932 GCA_963607015.1 Streptococcaceae bacterium | reverse complement strand
TCACCCTAAGAACGGGCATCCTTGGAAGCCAACGATGGGCATCCATAGACAGTGCGCGGCGCACACCCGCCATGTTTCCGTCTGACAGAGAGACAAACCCGAACGGTGGAGGGTGAGGGAACTGCACTTCAAATTAAATCCGTGGACGGCCGACCATAAATAAAGTATTTGTTTGTACCTTTGCGCAAAATTCCACTTAGACGGGAATGAGGATAGCAGAAGTAATCAGCGCCCTTGAACGGTTCGCGCCTCTGCCTCTACAGGACGGCTACGACAATGCCGGCTTGCAGGTTGGACTGACAGATGCGGAAGTTACAGGGGCTTTGTTGTGTTTGGACGTTACCGAAGACGTGCTCGACGAGGCCCACAGGCTGGGCTTCAACCTCGTCGTGTCGCACCATCCGCTGCTGTTCCACGGTCTCAAGCAGATTTCCGGCCGCAACCATGTGGAGCGTTGCGTCATGAAAGCCATAGGCCTGGGAATTGCCGTCTGCTCCATGCATACCAATATGGACAATGCGTCCGGCGGCGTGAGCTTCAAGATGGCAGAGAGGTTGGGACTGGAAGACATCACCTTCCTGCACCGGACCTCGGACGAGGCCGGGGCAGGGGTGACAGGAACGTTTCCTGACGACGGCATGACCGATGCCGACTTCCTGCAACGGCTGAAGGACGTGTTCCGTGCCGGATGCGTGCTGCACACGCAGATGGCGGACGGACACCGTGTGCGCCGCGTGGCGTTATGCGGCGGTGCAGGATCATTCCTCATCCCCGAAGCCGTGGCATCCGGAGCCGATGCTTTTGTCACCGGCGAGATGAAATACCACGAGTTCCTCGACCACGACGGTGACATCATGCTTGCAGCCATAGGCCACTACGAAAGCGAGCAATACACGACCGAGATATTCGAGCGGATAATCAGGGACGGGTTCCCCGAACTGCCGGTGCGGATCACCGAGGTGATGACGAACCCCGTGAGATACCTCTGAGGAACACGTTGGAAGAGACACACGGATAAAGAGAACAATAAACACACATAATATAAAGAAAGAGAAACGTTATGGCAAAAGAAACGAAGAAAGATGCGGCCGACCTCTCCGTCGAGGAGCGTCTGAAAGCCCTCTACCAGTTGCAAACCACTCTGTCGAAGATCGACGAGATCAAGACCCTGCGCGGTGAACTGCCGCTCGAGGTGCAGGACTTGGAGGACGAAATCGAAGGCCTGAAGACACGCGTCGAGCGCATAGGTGCCGACATCGCAGACCTGAAGAAGGCGGTAGCAGCCGAAAAGGCCAACATCGAGAAGTCCAAGTCGTCCATTGCCAAGTATCAGGAGCAGCAGGACAACGTAAGCAATAACCGGCAGTTTGACCTCCTCACCAAGGAGATTGAGTATCAGACGCTGGAGGTGCAGCTCTCCGAGAAGAAGATACGCGAAGGCAGTGAAGCCCTGCAGCAGAAGCAGGCCGACTTCGACAATGCCAACCGTGACATAGAGGAGCGCGAAAAGGATTTGCAGGACAAGAAGGCCGAGCTTGAGGACATCGTTTCCGAGACGAAGCAGGAGGAGGAGACGCTGCGTGCCGAGGCCAAGGAGCTTGAGACGAAGATTGAACCGCGTCTGCTGCAGTCGTTCAAGCGCATCCGCAAGAACTCCCGCAACGGCCTGGGCATCGTCTACGTGCAGCGTGACTCGTGTGGCGGCTGCTTCAACCACATTCCGCCGCAGCGTCAGCTCGACGTGCGTTCGCACAAGAAGATAATCGTCTGCGAGTACTGCGGACGCATCCTCATCGACCCCGAACTGGCAGGCGTAATCATAGAGCCGAAGGAGACGGTCAAGGAGAAGCCGTCGCGCCGTCGCCGCACGAGCAGCGAGGATTGACGACGCGCTGCTGCGCCACTCATGAGATTATACGACAAGTCCCTGCAATCCGGAGATTGCAGGGACTTGTCGTTTTCGATGGTCGGGCTACAGCCTGACGGACTTCTGCCGGAACAGGTACTGCCCCTTGTGACGCGTGCGCCAATAGTTTATGGCGTGTTGCGGGCATACGTGATAGCACGCCATGCAGTTGGTGCAGCGTCCGTCGCGTGCCCATACGGGAAGACCCGAGGAGATGTCGAACGTGATGTTGCCGACCGGACATGCTCCGGCGCAACGCCGGCAACGGACGCACAGGTCGTCGTCGACGCGGAACGGTCTGTCGGTGATGAGCAGGCGATAGAAGAACGTGCCGACGATGTAGGTCTTGGCGTGCGGCAGTGCTCCCCTGTGTCCTGCCTCCAATCCGCTGCGGCGGGACACGACAGCCTCCGTGAACGCCTTCAGATCCGTGCCGGCTTGCAGGAGCTTGCGCCGTTCCTTCTCCGGCGGGTCGGTGTCGAAGAACGGCAGGCAGACATAGCTCTCGGGCATGACGAGCGTGAAGCCGCTGCACAGCTCCAGCCCCTTGCGGTGCAGATCCCTGCGGAACACGTCCATGGTGCAGCCGATGTCGTCGCCGCAGGTGCACAGCGCGTAGCAGTAATGCCCCGCCACACCGCCTGTGAACGCCAGCCTCTTGACGAAGTCCCTCACTATGCGTGGAGGCATCCAGCCGTAGGCAGGGAAGCAGAAGCCTATGCGCTCTCCTTCCGCCAGCCCGTAGACCGGCGGCTCACGGCTGTCGCCGCCACCATCGGACTCCATCTCGCCGGCTATCGACAGCAGGCGTTCGCCTGTGGCCTCGGCCAGGACGGTGGCTGCCCAGCGGGTGTTTCCCGTACCGGAGAAGTAGAATATCATCCCGATGCTCCCTGCCTTTTAGTCGTTCAGTGCGTAGGTGACGGTCGTGACCACGCGAATCTTCTTTATATATGGTGTGGTCTCGTTGCGGTCTTCTATCGAGAGCTGTCCCTGCGTTGCCTGCAGGATGCCGCCGAGATGGCTGTCGCTGTTGTCGGAGAACTGGCGTGCGGCTTCCTCGGCATTCTTTATGGCCTCCTTCATCATGTCGATCTTCAGATCCTGAAATTCGGTGTAGTCATAGTTGACCCAGTTGATGTCGAAGATGATGCCCTTGGCAACCAGCTCTCCCGAGTTTGAGAACGCCTGACGCACGGCATCCACCTTGCCGGTCTTCACCGTCATGCTGACGTTGATGTCGTAGCGGTAGCTTGACTTGTTTTCCGACCACTGGTTGGCGTTGCGGTCGTTCACCGTATATGGGTTGAGCGTCACCTCGTCGCGGCCAATGCCGTTGTCGGTCAGATACTTCAGGATTACCTCCGCCGTGCGGTTGGCATTGTTGTAGAGCTGGCTCAGGTCGTTGCCCAAGACCGTCGTGCTGATTGGCCACGTGACGGTGTTGGCCGGTACCTCGCGCTCCGAGAGTCCCTTCACCGTGACCTTGCGGTCCTTGTTCACGAAGTTGTCTATCCCGCCTTTCACGCACAGGCCGAAGACGACGATCGAGGCTGCCACTATCAGTGCCTCAACGATTTTGTTTCCTTCTTTCATAGCTGTTGGAATGTTTTTTTGGTTGTTGACTGCACAAAGATACCGTTTATATATATATATCGGACCGATAAATCGGAGGGATGTTTTTGCTTTGTGTCGCGGAATGTCTAACTTTGGTGTGTCGTTTATGTGCGACGTACATGAAGAAACACACGGAACAGGATGAAGATAGGATATGCCAGAGCCAGCCGGTACGACCACGAGGGCATCGCCGCACAGACGGCACGCCTCTCGGAGGCCGGATGCACAAGGGTGTTCAGCGACGAGGTTGACAGCGTCGCCTCGCCGCGTCCGCAGCTCGATGCCTGCCTCTCGGCCCTGAAGCGGCGCGACACCTTGGTGGTGTGCAGCCTCGAACGGCTCGGGCGGTCGGTGGAAGACATTATCCGTCTGCTGCCGGGGCTTCAGGCCCGTGGCGTGGCTTTCTGTTCCATAGACGACGGCATCAGCATGCGCGGAGCCAGGGGACGCACCATGGCCGACGTGCTGCGGTCACTGGCACAGTTCAAGACGGACATTGTCCGCACGCGCCGCGCCGAGGCCGCAGGTAACGGCATCAGGAGAGGAAAGCAGAAAGGGTGCATCAACAAGGTGAACCGTGGTAAGCCCGAGACCTGCAAGCAACTCTATGAGAACGGGACGCCGGTCGGCAAGATAATGAAGCTCCTCAACATACGCAGCTACTCCACCGTGCACAGATACCTGGAGATGACGGGAGCACGCCGCACGATACACCACGGTCCCGACCTGTTCGACCCAATCCTCACAAACCCGTCTGCCCGTCTGAGCAAGAAAGACCTGCAACAACTCAAGAAAGACCTCTACGACAAGAGCCACCAGCTCGAACTCTTCGGCAAGTAGTGAAGTGTGCGGCTGAAAATGAGGCATTTAATCGGTCTCGTCTGTGGCTGTACGTCCATGGGTTCTGTGGCTGTACGTCCACAGGTTCTATGGCTGTACGTCCACAGGTTCTATGGCTGTACGTCCACAAGTCTATGGCTGTACGTCCACAAGTCTATGGCTGTACGTCCACAAATCTGTGGCTGTACGTCCATAGGATCTGTGGTTGAACGTCCATAGAAGCACCCCAATCCTGCCGTCGGATTTCCCGAAATATCGCGGCGAAACAGCCACGGACGGTGCTCCGGAGGCTTCGCAGCACGCCGTCTCCCGACCTCACCCGACGTATTAGGCGGTTTTGTTTTGCCCTGTGCCCGACTTGCACTATCTTTGCCGCCTAATTAAAAAAATCACACAACGACATGAAAGCATTTGTTTTCCCCGGGCAGGGTGCCCAGTTCAGTGGTATGGGCAAGGACCTGTACGACAGGCATGCCCTTGCAAAAGACCTTTTCGACAAGGCAGACAGTATTCTCGGATTCAGCATCACCGGCATAATGTTCAACGGCACTGACGAAGAACTGCGACAGACACGTGTCACGCAGCCGGCAGTGTTCCTGCACTCCGTCATCTCCGCCCTGTGCATGGGCGATGCTTTCAAGCCCGACATGACCGCCGGTCACTCACTTGGCGAGTTCAGCGCACTCGTGGCTGCCGGAGCCATGAAGTTTGAAGACGGCCTGCGTCTGGTCCATGCCCGCGCCATGGCCATGCAGAAAGCGTGCGAAGCCGCACCGTCGACGATGGCTGCCATCATCGGACTGGCAGACGACATGATCGAGCAGGTATGTGCCGAGGTGTCAAAGCCCGGCTGCATCGTGGTGCCCGCCAACTACAACAACCCCGGGCAGGTGGTGATTTCGGGAAACATCGAGGCCGTCAACGAGGCCTGTGAGAAGCTGAAGGCTGCCGGAGCGAAGCGGGCACTGCCTCTGAAGGTGGGCGGTGCGTTCCACTCGCCGCTGATGCAGCCCGCCAAGGACGAGCTGCAAAAGGCCATCGAGCAGACGGACTTCAGCACACCGGTGTGTCCGGTCTATCAGAACGTGGACGGTTGTGCCCACACCGATGCAGCCGAAATCAAGGCAAACCTCATAGCGCAGCTCACGTCGCCGGTGCGCTGGACCAAGGAGGTGCAGAACATGATTGCCGCCGGTGCCGTCGACTTCACCGAGTGTGGCCCGGGCAAGGCTCTGCAAGGCATGATTGCGAAGATTGCGCACGGCAACGACGCTGTCACGGCTCACGGCATCGAGCCGCAGGAGTGACACATCCCACGACACTACTAAAAACACGAAGCTCCGGCCTTGCGGAAAGGTCGGAGCTTCGTGTTTTTTTCAGTAGTGGGTTCAGAGCAGGGGAACGCGGCCGGACATGATGGTGCGTATGGCCTGTTCCGTACCGCTGAACGGGCCGTAACCCTGTAGCTTGATGGTGCACATGGCGGCGGCGAAGCGTCCTGCCTCGTCGTAGTCGGCACCACGTCCGCGCATATACAGGTAGCCGGTCATATAGGTGTCGCCGCACCCCGTGGCATCGACAATCCGCATCGTGGGGTAAGCGGGAATATCGTGGAACTGTCCTCGGGCATAGATGAGCGATCCCTTGTCGCCAAGCGTCAGCAGCACCTCACGAACACCCCAGTCCGCCAGCATCAGCGCGGCCTCATGCGGATCGTCAGTACCGGTGATGACCTCCATCTCCTGCTCGTTGGCCTTGAGCGTGTGGATGTATTTCAGTGCCTCGTGCTTCTCGTCCCAGTCGGTGTGGCAGACCTCCTGTCCGCGCACTTCGCGCAGGAAGCCCTGCACGTCGGCACAGAGCAGCGAGCGTGAGGAAAGATGGCGTATGACATCAAGCGGAAAGTCGTCGTGGAGCAGGCTGCCGAGATGCACGACATCGGCATCGATGCCGGCGAGACCTTCGACGGTGAACGGGTCGGGCAGGGCTGTGACGCGCTGGCGACGGTCGTTCATGTTGTCGCCATAGATGTTCTCGAAGCACACGGAACGGCGCGTGGGCAGGCAGAGCACGTCTATTCCCTTGCTCCGCATGTCGTCGACCACGGGTTGCTGTTCCTCTTCCACCGCCGTGACCAGTCGGAACCCGTCGGTGGAGAGATGGCGAATGGCTTCCGCGAAGTAGTATGCCGTACCACCGGGCATGTCAACAGCCTTCTGCGGCGTGATGACGCGATCCTTGGTGATATATCCTATGCAACAGAGTTTGTGTTCCGACATTGCCCGAGGAGAGGATGAATGTGCGTGCGCGTTCACTCCTTGGTGCCTGTGACGGCCTGTGGGGTCCAGTTGTTGAGGAAACGCAGAACCTTCTGCTTGTCATAGCCCTGTCCCTCTTCGAGGAAGCTGGAATCCTGTATGTGGAGCACCTTGCCGGTGGCATCGAGCACCACAAACACGGGGAAACCGAAGCGTTCGGGACTGCCGAGACGCTTCAGCGTGGACTTCAGCACCTCAGTGCGTGCAGGGTCACTGTTGCCGCCGCCGCGACGGGGGTAGTTGGTGTGTATGTAGACGAAGTTGCGGCTTATGAGCGAAGCTATGTCGGCATCGTCGGTGATGAACTTGGCGAACCGCAGGCACCACGGGCACCAGTTGCCGCCAACCTGGCTTATCACATACTTGCCTTCGGAAGAGGCTTTGGCGAGGGCTTGGTCAAGTTGTTCCATCTGGTTGACGTTCTCGTCGTAGACCTTGGCCGGCGTGGATGTTCCGCTCTGCTGTGCGTTGGCACTTGTCATGGCTGCTACCATGAACATCAGGCTCATAAGAATTGTTCTAATCATATCGTGGTTCTTCATTATTGTTATACAACGGCGCAAAGCTAAAGAAAAATCATGAACAGTGACGGCGAAGCATGGCAAAAATAACGACGGCACGGGATGCGCGCGCTGCTTTTCCGTAGCGTGTACGGTTGTTATTGTACCCTTGTTTATTCCCGCGTTTACATGAGTACCGTTGCTATTCGATAAGGGTAGGGGATTTACCGTTGTAACGCGGTTTTAATGATAGCACTTGCAGCGTCGTTTACAATTGGAATAACAGGTCTGTGGATGGCGTATCGGAGCGACAACAAACGAGCACCGTGACACAATAAACGTGATATCAGACACATACGTCATTGGGTTAAATCTTTCATTCAACAAGTTTCGCACCAGCGTAAACCGCAGACCGTATAGCAGCGGTCGTGTTTCAATGCGATTGTACATAATGGTCTGCTTTCCACTGAATTGCGCTTTGTTGATTAAAGTATATTCTATGCTGGTGTAGGGCTTGGCTGCTACCGACCGTAACGGATGACCGTTGTTAAGCCCACAGATGGCATTACACTTGTATCTTAACACATACTCTTGTTAATTTGACCGATTGAAAAAGTGTTTTTATATTTGTACGCAAGTTTGTATCAACGTAAAACAAGTGAGATATGACCCTAACAGACAGATTCAAGATGCTGATGGACCGAGAGCAGCTGACGGCTGGAGCATTTGCCGAGAAGATCGGCGTCTCGGGTGCTACCATTTCACATATTCTCAGTGGCAGGAACAAATATCCGAGTGCCGAAGTCATGCTGAAGCTGACGGACAGCTATCGTGGACTCAACCTGAACTGGCTGCTAACAGGACAAGGCGACCCGGGCATCGACATGGGCAGCGGCAGTCTGTTGCCTGATTCGTCCGCATCCTCCACTTCGGAGATGCCGAAACCCGCATCACCACAACTCGACGAGAATGTCACGGATTCGACCAAGGAGACGGATGCGCAGAAATATCGCAAGGATTTCGGGTTGACGACGGGCACAGCAGACAAGATGTTGAAGCGCAAGATACGCGAAATTCGCGTGTTTTATGATGACAACACATACGAGACGTTCTCTCCCTCGTGAAAAAAGCCTACCTTAGCACGGTGTTATATATATATATGTATAGTGTGAAGCAATGAAGCAAATCATAACCCATTTCACCGACGACGACCTCTATAAGTTCACGATGTGTTGTGCGGTGATAGACAATTTTCCCCGTGCACAGGTGAAATACATGTTCGTCGACCGCAACAACACGGTCTATCCGCCGGGGTTCGACCGCCTGCTGCGCGAGCAGATACTGATGATGGAAAGCGTGGTGATCACCGACGAGGAAATCAGCTTCATGAAAGACCGCTGCTACTACATACCGCACTGGTTCTACTCATACCTGAAAGGCTACCGCTTCAACCACGAGTGGGTGGATGTGCGGCAGGACGACGAGGGACATCTGCACATAGAGTTCGAGGGCTGCTGGGCGGACACCATACTGCTCGAGGTGAAAATCCTTGCCACCATCTCCGAACTCTACTACATGGTCACAGGGCAATCCGTAGACCTTGACTACGAGGCATACTACCTGAAGACACAACGCAAAGCCGAGCGTCTGCTCGGTGCCGGATGCGTGTTCAGCGACTTCGGCACGCGCCGCCGCGCTTCGTTTGAGGCCGAAGATACGGTTGTGCGCAGCATGAAGGACTGCTACGCCTCGCGCCAATGGTCGGGCAAGTTCGTCGGCACCAGCAACGTCTATCTGGCCATGAAGCACGATTTGGTGCCCGTAGGCACGATGGCGCATGAGTTCGTGTGTGCCATTGGCGGAATGTTCGGCCCGCAGATGGCGAACCATCTGGCCATGAACGCCTGGCGCAACACCTTCCGTGGAGCATTGGGCACATATCTGTACGACAGCTTCGGCTGGCACATCTTCAGCCTTAATTTCTCTGAAGACTTCGCCAACTTGTTCAAGGGGCTGCGCATCGACAGCGGCGACAACTACGAGGAGCTACGCAGAATCGTGGCAAAGTACCGGTCGTTCGGCATCGATCCGCGCAGCAAGCAGGTGGTGTTCAGCAACGCGCTCGACACCGACCGAGCCATCGAGATACAGCAGTATGCCAAGGATCTGTGCCAGCCGTCGTTCGGCATCGGCACGCACTTCACCAATGATTTCGACGGCATAGAACCGATGAACATCGTGATCAAGCTCGTGGCGGCGAAGATCACCGAGTCGTGGGACTTCTATAACGACACGTGCAAGATCAGCGAGGACGACGGCAAGCACACGGGGAAACCCGAGGTGATCCGCCGCTTCATGGAAGCAATAAACTTCAAGCTGTGAGCATTGCTCCGTAGAACTGCGAACGTTGTTCCGTAGAACTGCGACCGCAGTCTGTAGGTGCGCAGCCGTACTTCCAATATCCATATCCTGCGACGTATGCACACCTCGTCCGAGGGTACAAGTGGAGGACGACCGAAGTCCCCTGAGTGGCTGCTCTGCGGTTTATATTAAACATAATACCGATTATTGGGTTTACTGGACAAATTCGCAGGAAAAGTTTGCCAAATATCTCTCGCTTATGCTTCATAATGCTGTGTGTCACGGACTTAGATTGTCTGCATGCTGATACTTCGACCACCTGTATATATAATGGTGTCTGTAAATTCCGTAATTTTGCGCCGTCAAAGCAAAGGACAAAATCCAATGATGAAGATAAGGACGTTTTTTTTCTTAGTGTTCCTGTTGGCTATCGGCAACGCCGGACATGCACAGCGCGTGCTGTCGCTCGACAGTTGCCGCGTGCTGGCACAGCGGAACAATAAGCAGCTTCAGGTGTCGCGGTTCAACAAGGAAATGACTGCCAACGCACGCCGTTCGGCACGCACGCAGTATCTGCCGAAGGTGGACATCGTGGCGGGATACGAGTACTTCAACCGAGAGATCAATCTGCTCAGCGACACGCAGAAGTCGGCTCTCGGCAACATCGGCACCACCAGCGTGCAGCAGCTGAACGGGAACCTCGGCACCGCCATCACAAACAGTCTGACAAACATGGTGCAGCAAGGCACGCTGACGATGCAACAGGCACAGCAGATGAGCGGCTTGATGCAGGAACTCGGCACGCCGTTGTCGCAATATGCCGCCGCAATGGGCAACACCATCGGCGAGAAGGTCGTGGATGCGCTTCATACCGACACCCACAGCCTCTTCGGCGGCTCCGTGTTTCTGCGCCAGCCGCTCTACATGGGCGGAGCCATCGTTGCGGCAAACAAGATTGCAGACATCGCGGACCGCATGGCCGACGACCGGATAACGCTTCAGATACAGTCCACAATCTACAACATCGACCAGGCATACTGGACGGTCGTGTCGCTGCGGCAGAAGCAGCGGTTGGCATACAGCTTCCGCGATTTGGTGGTGAAGCTCAACGACGACGTGCAGAAGATGCTCGAACAAGGCGTGGCGACACGTGCCGACGCGCTGAAGGTGCAGGTACGCCTCAATGAAGCTGACATGCAGATAACGCAGGTTGACGACGGACTGACACTGGCACGCATGCTGCTGTGCCAGCTGTGCGGACTGCCCATTGACGAGCCTATCGCGCTCGAGGACGAAAGCCGCGACCACATCTCCATCTCGGGCGAACCGTCGGCAGAGACCTTCGTCGTCAGCGACGATTTGAGCAACCGTCCCGAGATACGCCTGCTGCAAAACTCGGTGGAACTCGGCAAGCAGAACACGCGCTTGGTGCGTGCTGCCTACCTACCCCACCTTGCCCTCACAGGCGGATATTCCGTGACCAACCCCAACGTATTCAACGGTTTCCAGAAGAAATTCTCCGGCGTGTGGAACGTAGGCGTGCTGCTGCAGGTGCCCGTGTGGAACTGGCTCGACAGCAAGTACAAGGTGCGTGCTTCCAAAGCCGCCACGCGCATGGCCGACATGGAGCTTGCCGACATGCAGGAAAAGATAAGCCTGCAAATCACGCAGAGCCGCTTCAAGGTCACCGAAGCCAACAAAAAGCTGGCAATGGCAGAGAAGAACATAGCCAGTGCCGACGAGAACCTGCACTCCGCACAGGTGGGCTTCCGCGAAGGTGTCATGGAGAGCACAGACGTATTGGCGGCACAGACCGCATGGCAGCAGGCGCAGAGCCAACTTATTGACGCACAGATTGACGTCAGACTGGCGCAGGTGAACCTCGATAAAGCGTTGGGCATACTACAGTAAAAAAAAGAAAGAAATCCTCTATACAACACACACATATTGTGATATGAAAGAATTCAGCAAAGAAGAGAAAGATGTGCTTCTGGCATTGGGAGCATTCACGGTCATCGTGCTTGTGGTGGCCACCGTTGGCTTCTTCATGCTACGCAAGGGACCGGAAATCATTCAGGGCGAGGTCGAGCAGGACGAATACCGCGTGTCGAGCAAGGTGCCGTCACGCGTCCTGCGGCTGCTCAAGCATGAGGGCGACCGCGTGGGCCGTGGCGACACATTGGCCATAATGGAAGCCCCCGACATCGAGGCCAAGATGGCACAGGCCGAGGCGGCACAGACCGCTGCCGAGGCACAGAACCGCAAGGCTCTGAACGGCACGCGTCAGGAGCAGGTGCAGGGAGCCTACAACCTCTGGCAGAAGGCGATTGCCGGACTCACCATTGCGCAGAAGAGCTACGAACGCGTACAGGCACTCTACAATGAGGGCGTGGTCTCGCAGCAGAAGCTCGACGAGGCGACGGCACAGCGCGATGCCGCCGTCGCCACGGAACAGGCCGCACGCTCACAGTACGACATGGCCGTCAACGGAGCACAGCAGGAAGACAAGGATGCCGCAGCCGCACTGGTGGCACGCGCCAAGGGTGCAGTGGCGGAAGTCAACTCCTACATCTCCGAGACGTTCCTCATCGCGCCGTGCGACGGCGTTGTCAGCGAGACCTTCCCGCAGCCCGGTGAGCTTGTAGGTTCAGGCTCCCCCATCATGAACATTGCCATCGACGGCAGCAAGTGGGTGACGTTCAACGTCCGCGAGGATCTTCTCGGCGACATCAGCGACGGCAGCCTGCTCCGCGCCTTTGTGCCCGCACGCGGCAACGAGGAGATCGCGCTCCGCGTCTACTACGTGAAAGACCTCGGGACATACGCAGCCTGGAAAGCCGTCAAGACCACCGGCCAGTACGACCTCAAGACGTTTGAAGTCCGTGCACGCACCGAAGACGCGAGCCTGCTCGACGGTCTGCGTGCAGGAATGTCTGTCATCGTGAAGAAGTGATTGAAGTGTCACACGCAGGGAAACATACGGGAACATTCGGCAGGACGGTCAGGAGGGAGCTGTCGCGCTACGGGCACGACTGGATCTATTTCTTCTCCTTCTTCCTCGCGCCCGCCTTCGCCTTCGTGCTTTTCAGCACGCTCATGGGCAGCAGTGCGCCCACGCAGTATCCTGTCGGCGTGGTCGACCGGGACGACAGTTCCTCGTCGCGCCAGCTCGTGCGTCTGCTGTCGGCGTTCCAGATGACCGACATCACGGCGCGCTATCCCGACATCAGCCAAGCCACCGATGCCATGCAGCGCGGCAGCATCTACGGCTTCTACTACATTCCGCGCCACTTCGCCGCCGATGCCGGTGCACAGCGTCAGCCCAAGCTCTCGTTCTACACCAACAACTCCGTGCTCCTCGCAGCGTCGATGAGCATGAAGGACTTCAAGGTCGCCAGCGAACTGGCGGCGGGATCGGCACAGCGCACCGTGCTGCGTGCACGCGGCTACAGCGAGGAGCAGACAATGCCCCTGATACAGCCCGTCACCGTCGATGTCCACGCCATCGGCAATCCGTGGATAAGCTACGGCGTGTATCTCAACACCACCCTGCTGCCCGCCGTGATGATGATGATGATACTGCTCACGACCGCCTACAGCGTAGGCTCCGAAATCAAGGGCGGCACGGCTCGCGACTGGCTCGACACGGCGGGAGGCTCCATCGTCACCGCCCTCACCGGCAAGCTCCTGCCGCAGACGCTCTCGTTCTTCAGCGTGGGACTGCTCTGCAACGCCATCCTCTATGGCTACATGCACTATCCGCTCAACGGCGGCGGCGGACTGCCGTCCATGCTCCTCGCCACGCTGCTGCTCATCCTCGCGTCGCAGGCACTCGGGCTGTTCTTCATCGGCCTCTTCCCCATCCTGCGCTACGGACTGAGCCTCGCCACGCTGTGGTCTGTCATGTCGTTCTCCATCACCGGCTTCACGTTCCCCGTGGTGGCGATGCACCCGTCGCTGCAGGCACTTGCCAACATGTTCCCGCTGCGCCACTACTACCGCATCTACACCGACGTCGCCCTCAACGGCTTCCCCGTGCACTACAGCATCGGCTCCTGTCTGGCACTGACGGCGTTCCTGCTGTTGCCATTCTTCGTCCTCAAACGCCTCCGCAGGGCTTTGCTGACATACAGGTACATACCATAAAGACTTTTTCTTAAAGACAACACACACATGAGCAGCAAATCAAGACTACACGGCCTCAAGCGGTGCCTCGCCGACATCTTCCTCGTCTGGCGGCACGAACTCGGCAGCTTCCTGCACGACGAGGGTGTCATGATCTTCTGCCTCATCGTCCCCCTGGCCTATCCCCTGCTCTACGGCTTCATCTACACCGAAGAAGTGGTGCGCGAAGTGCCCGTCGTGGTTGTCGACGAGGACAAGACAGCCCTCTCGCGCGAGTTCACGCGCCTTGTCGATGCCACCGCCGACGTCTCCATCGTCGCCCGCTGTGCCGACATGGAGGAAGCCCGCGAAGCCCTGCGCCGCCACGAGGCAAACGGCATCCTGCGCCTCCCGAGCGACTTCAGCCTCAATGCCAACAACATCAACCGCTGGCAGCAGGCACACGTGGAAGTCTACTGCGACATGAGCAGCATGTTCTACTACAAGGCACTCTACTCTGCCGCCACCTCCGTGTCGCTCGACATGAACCGGCAAATCAAGGTCCGGCGCAACAGCGCACTGACCACCGCCCGCGACGAGGAAATCAACACCTCGCCCGTCAGCTACGAATACGTGCCGATGTTCAACCCCACAGGCGGCTACGACGGCTTCCTGCTGCCCGCCGTGCTCATCCTCATACTCCAGCAGACACTCGTCCTCGGCATCGGCATGCGCAACGCCACCGTGATGGAGCACTACCGCAACGGACTGCCCTCCATCGCCGACCACCGCATCGGCACACTCAGCATGCTCCTCGGCCAGGCACTGCTCTACTTCATGATCTACAGCCTGTGCGCCCTGTGGACGCTCGTCTGCATACCCCACATCTTCAACCTGCCGCAGATGGCACATCCGTGGAGCCTCTTCCGCTTCGTGCTCGTCTTCATTGCAGACATAACGTTCTTCGCCATGACCGTATCGGTGATTGTCCGTGGACGCGAGAAGCCCATGCTGCTGTTCGCCTTCCTCTCCGTCCCCCTACTCTTCCTCAGCGGCATCTCGTGGCCCGGCTCCGCCCTGCCCTGGTTCTGGAAAGCCTTCTCGTGGATCTTTCCCTCCACCTTCGGCATCAACGGCTTCGTCCGTCTCAACACGCTCTCTGCCGACCTCAGTCAGGTCGCCCCTGAGTTCACGGGCATCCTCGTCCAAACCGCCCTCTTCTTCCTCACGGCATACGTCGTCTACCGCCGCATGCGCCGCTCCTGACCGCATCGGCACACGCTCAC
>CAVDAU010000034.1:0-14981 GCA_963607015.1 Streptococcaceae bacterium | reverse complement strand
TTACCTTGCCGTCGAAGTACTACTTACTTTGCCATTGAAGTACTACTTACTTTGCCATTGAAGTACTACTTACTTTGCCATCGAAGTATATCTTACTTGGGCAAGTCACGTTTAAGCTCTGACTAAGGGAGCGGAGCGACCGCAGTCCTGGCTTACACACCATCCCTGCGGCACGTTATCCGTGGAGGCTTTTGCTCTCGGGTTGATGCGGCGGAGCAGTTCGGAGGCAGGCTCGTCCGAGGGGTCTTGCGAAACAAGGCGACCGTGAATGGCGAGGTCGAGTATCTTCCGGCGCAATGCTTTCGTGTCTATAATGTTCCGGGTTACTTCTTTCCCTTGTGGGTTTTATCAAACAACATGATTTGCTTTGCCAACGCTTCTTCAGAAGGCAATGCGTCGCGTATTTGCTTGATGCGCACGTTATCGTAAGATGCCACGCCCATAGGGGTGGAGATGCCCTTGAACGCCCATTTCACTTCGGTTTGGTTCTTGCTTTGGCAGATGAGCAGGCCGATGGTGGGGTTGTCGCTTTCGGCTTTCAGCAGTTCGTCCACGGCATTCACATAGAAGTTCAGCTTGCCGGCAAATTCCGGCTCAAAGGGCTTGGCCTTCAGCTCGCACACTACATAAGAGCGCAGGTGGATATGATAGAAGAGCATATCGACGCGGCGTGTTTTTCCGGCCACGATGATTTCTTTTTGTCTCCCCACGAAAGCGAACCCGGTGCCAAGTTCCAGCAAGAACCGGGTGATGTTCTTCTCCAGTTCATCTTCCAATTCATCTTCTTTGTACTGTTTCGGCAGTTCTATGAAGCCGAAGTCGTAGGTGTCCTTGGTTATCTCTTGTGCCAATCGACTTTGCTCAGGCGTAAGGTAGTCGGAGAAATTGGATATGGCACTGCCTTGGCTGTGATACAATTTGGCGTGAAGGCAATTAAGAAGCGTACTGCGGCTCCATCCCTCGCTGATGGTTTGGC
This sequence comes from Streptococcaceae bacterium, assembly GCA_963607015.1. Classification (GTDB taxonomy): domain Bacteria; phylum Bacteroidota; class Bacteroidia; order Bacteroidales; family Bacteroidaceae; genus Bacteroides. Next base: position 14,005 of record CAVDAU010000034.1, on the reverse strand, counting down.
GGATGTAGAATAAGGCCTCGTCAATGTCCTTGCACTTGGTGATGATTTCCACATGATGCCTCCAAGGGACAAACGAAAAAGCGAGAGGGAAAGCGAGACCGAATTCGGAATCAGTATCCTGCTCCCGAATTTCTCCACCAAGTTGATGGAGCTTTGTATTCGTCTTGTTGCCGGCTTGTTGTAATTCTCCACCAAGTTGGTGGAGTTTTTCTGTTGCAGCATTTGTCGAATAGAATTCGTACCATTTCTTCATATTCCAAAGGTTGGTCGAGCTGAATCCCTTCGCCCTCGGGAAAGCCGCTTTTAGGTCAAGACTCACTTGCTCCACTATGCCGGCACCCCAATGCTCTTCGGCACGACGAACCACGAGGTCACGGCCTAATTGCCAGTTGAAGAGCAGCTGTTCCGAATTAACCTTTACTGCCGCCTTAATCTGCGCTTTACGAAATCTTCCTTTCAGTTCTTCCAGCCATGACATATAGTCGGCATCCATGCGTACATGATTAGAACTTGCAAAGTGCGGTGTATTCTTATCTTCCATGTCGGTCAGTCTTTCAATATGTTCGGCATCTGCACATATTCCGAGTTCAAATGCTTTTCTGTAGTCGTATGCAACTTCATAGGCGTGCGAAAGTCGGGGTTATGCCGCAAAGCTACATATCTTCTCTTTAGAAAGTGGCATGAATGGTTGAAAAACTTTCCGAGCCTTGCCCTCTTCTTACAAGAGCCGTGGCTTATTGTCCGATTGCTTCAAGGGCTTTGCCGAGCAGGGCTTCTGACGTGTCGCCAAGAGGCAGTACGGTGGCAGGGTCGGCAAATGGACTGACGGCATAGTCGGGAGTGAATCCCGTGCCGCTATATGATGCCGAGTCTTGGCTGTTTGTTACGGCACTGGTTGCCAGATGAAGGCGCAGGCCGAGATGTTCGTTGCGGTATGTGGTACATTCTATGTCTTCACCGGCAGTGGTTTCGCCGATGATGATGACATCGATATATGGCTTGAGGCAGTTGATGAGCGTCTCGGAAGCTCCGGATGTGTAGGCACCGGTCAGGACATAGAGGGTCTCGAGGCCAAGGTTCGAACCATAGTAGGAGTTGATTGGGACAGAATAGAACTCCTGACGTGGCTTGCGCAGCGAGTCCGCATAGCTGTGGTAGCCTAACAGCAGGCCATTGTCGGCTGCCGGCAATATGGCTGACGCAAGGAAGATGACCCCGTCCGTGTCACCGGCACTGCAATACCGCAGGTCGAGCACCATGTTGTCAACACCTGCATTGCTGAAAGAGCGTGTTGCCGCTGCCAGTCGGCTGATATTGCTGTTGCTGAGATTGTTGCACACGAGATACCCCACGGTGCCGTTGACAACAGCGACCACGGGCACTTCATCCGGAGTGTAGTAGGTAGCGGCAGAAATCACTGCGGTGCGGTCGGCAGTAATGGTAGACAGCGTGTCGCCGTCTGACACGACGGTGCCGTAGTATCCCACGGTCAGTGCATGGCTGTTGCCATCGGTCAGCAGATCGCGTGTGCCGGAGGTTATGAGTTGGTTGTCGATGCCCATAATCCAGTCGCCGCGTTGCAGCGAAATGTCTGAAGCGGGGGAGCCTGTGTCAACGTAGGTGACGAGAGCGGCGTATGCAGTGTCGCTGATGCTGTAGAGCGAACAGCTGTAGCCGTAGCCATAGGTTCTGCTGTCATAGTATGCGGTGTCGATATAGCTGGCGTTGTCGTCTGACGAACGCACGGCATTGAGAAAGGTCACGGGGTCTGAGAAGTATTTGGACGTAAGCTCCTTGGACGATGGCATCTCGTGTGCCCACATATAGTCGCTGCGCATCACGCTGTCGATCCAGAGGTCGTATTTCGTCTGCGGATAATAGGCCGGCCAACGGTCTTCACCGCACGAGGTGATGGCGACGGGCAGGCACAGCGTCAGCAGCACGCTGCAAATCATGGCTATGTGTTGTCCTCTCTTCGTCATGTCTGGTATTATTGTATGCCGGATGCCCGATACACCGTGCGTCACGGTATTTGTTGCACTCTGCAAAGATAGTGCAATATTATTGTTACTTTTGCGCCGTGATAAGAAAAGAGGGGGATTTTTTCAGACATGGATAATATAGCGGTATTGCTTTCAGGCGGTGTGGACAGCTCGGTTGTCGTGCATCTGCTGTGCGGGCAAGGCTATAGACCCTCGCTGTTCTACATACGCATCGGCCGCAACGATGTGGACTACATGGACTGCACCGCTGAGGAAGACATGGAAATCTGTACGGCCATAGCCCACAAGTATGGCTTGCCGCTACAGCTCATCGACCTGCATCGCGAGTATTGGGATCGTGTGGCTGCTTACGCCATAGACAAGATACGCCACGGACTGACACCCAATCCGGATGTCATGTGCAATCGCCTGATCAAGTTCGGGTGCTTTGAGGACGTGGCAGGCAAGGACTTCGACAAGACTGCCACGGGACATTACGCCACGACACACAGCATTGACGGACGGGTGTGGCTGGGCACGGCTGTCGACCCGGTGAAAGACCAGACCGACTTCTTGGCACAGATCACCGGCATGCAGGTCAGCAAGCTGATGTTCCCGTTGGGCGGACTGATGAAGAGTGAGGTGCGAGCCATCGCTGCCGAGGCAGGACTGCCCAGTGCCAAACGACGCGACAGTCAGGGCATCTGTTTCCTGAACAACATAAACTACAATGACTTCGTGCGCCGTTTCCTCGGCGAGCAGGAAGGCGACATTGTGGAGCTGGAGACGGGCAAGGTATTGGGACATCACAGGGGCTTTTGGTTCCACACCATCGGTCAGCGCAAGGGATTGGGACTGAGCGGTGGCCCGTGGTTTGTCATCAAGAAAGACATTGAGCGGAATACGGTCTATGTGTCGCATGGCTATGACACGCAGATGCAGTATGGCAATGCCTTCAGCATGAGAGACTTCCATTTCATAACTGCCAATCCGTGGACTGACCGCGAGGAACGGGACGGCGTTGAGGTGACGTTCAAGATACGCCATACCCCCGACTTCGGCCAAGGGCGGCTGATGCGGCAGGAAGACGGCACGATGCGCATTGTGAGCAAAGATCAACTGCAAGGCATAGCCCCCGGCCAGTTCGGCGTGGTCTATGACAAAGACCACCGGTTGGTGATAGGCAGTGGCGAGATCATGGCGGAAGACGGAAACGTGGTCTGACCGCAGGAGCGGAACCATACATATATATAATAAAGAGAAAAAAGTGAGATTTGCCATGCAAGGTTTTGCGTGGCATGCAGATTATAGAAGTAGAGAAAGGAAGACGATGGAAATTACCGTCAACGACAGTGACCTGCGGCGTGCGGCAGCAGAAGGCATGGATGAGTTCATCTCTGTCTTCACCGATGCCTACACGAGAGCAATGGATGCGGCGGGAGGCTTCGCCTCCGGAGCCATGCAGCAACTCTCTGCCGACCAGAACACGCTGTTGGCTTACAGGATATTCCGCGACGAGATGATGGAAGGTGGCTTCTGCCAACTGATACAGAACGGCTATGGAGCATATATCTTCCACAACCCATTCGCCAAGGTGCTGCGCCTGTGGGGGATAGCGGATGTGGCACACATAGTCCGTGCCGCAAGGAGAATCTATGATGCCAACCGCAAAGACCTGGAGCGGGAACGTGATGACGAGGAGTTCATGGCCATGTATGAGCAGTATGAGGCTTTCGATGACCTCGAGACAGAGTTCATCGAGAACGAAGAAAGCTACACCGCAGCCGTGGCAGCCTATGTCGATGATCACATGGAACAGTTTGCGCGCGTCGTCACGGATGCCGGTGCGGTTTGACAAATTTTCATTGTTCGGGATTTTGCGTATAGAAACTTTTATCTACTTTTACCAAACAAAAAACAATTATGATGAAACTTTTCAAGAACATTATTCTGGCGGTTGCAGCACTGGCTTCGCCATTTACGCTTACATCGTGCATCGGCGACACTGATGACAACTCTGTGGAGCAGACCATTGTGGCATTATACAAGAGCGACGGCACGTTCGAACAGTATGGCGGCACGATACTTACACCGACGCAGAGCATCGTGACAACGCCGGGAATGTACACTTTCGAGGTGCGCTACAATCCGAGTGATGCGGATGGCAGCGGCAATATGCCGATAGAGGTTATCTCGTCGCTTACGAGCATAGGCAATGACAACCTCGTCGCTTCGCACACGGAGCCTACGCCGAACATACCCATGTATAGCCTGAACTATCAGAGCAACCAGGGCAGTGTGGCTCCCTACAAGTTCAACAACGACTATCTGCTTGTCCCCGCAATGTTCTGGGTGGAGAACGTATCGTCTACCGAGATACAGGTAGAGATAAACAAGCACACATTCGCATTGACCTATCTGCTCGACGATGACAGCAACATAAAGGTGACAGAAAAGGGAGTGCTGGATTTGTATCTTACGGACAATGTCTCTGACGTGTCTACCACACGTGCCCGCTTCACATCGAATTTTCAGGCTTTCTACATAGGGAAGTTGGTCAAGCTGTATAACGCACAGTATCCCGACAACGGGTTGCAGAAGATCCGCATACATGCCTACGTCAATGGCAATGAATGCAACATGGAGGGTACGGCCACCAAGACGGAGTACTACGATGTGCAGTACACTGTGACGGAAAAATAACGACAGCCTGCCATTGATGGACTACAAGAAGATATTCCACATAGTGTCATTGCTGATTTCCTCCCCTGCCAAGGCATGGGAGGAAATCCGTGCTCAAGGCCGCAGCGATGTGACCTTCAACTATGTGTATCCGCTCATCGGACTGGCTGCATTGTCCGTTTTCATCGGGGCATTGATAGACCGTGGGTGGGACGGGCCTGACGGCTACCAGTATGCCATGGCACGTTGCTGCACGGTGGTGGTGACTTTCTTCGGTGGGTTCTTCCTCTCGGCATACATCGTCAATGCCGTCGGCAAGCGTTTCTATGGCATGGCAGATGATATGCCGTTGTGCCTCAAGTTAGTGGGCTATAGCCTTACAGTACCCATGCTCCTACAGGTGGTGCTGGGCTTGTTGCCCGATTTCTATATCATCTCTTTGGTGTTGCGCTTCTACATTGTCTACATAGTGTGGACAGGCAGCATTGTCATGACGCAGATACCGGAAAACAAAAGGCTGTCATTCACCCTTGTGGTGTCGTTGATACTGATGGTATGTCCGTCGTTGTTGGGTAGCTTGTTCGAGACACTCGAGACCTCGATGTAACTATCCGAGGAAAAAGTTTTTAAGGGAAGAAAGAAAAATGGCACAGCAGTCTGTAAACATAAGGAACAAACGTGCGACCTACGACTACGAGCTTTTAGACACATACACCGCAGGTCTTGTGCTGACGGGTACGGAGATAAAGTCCATACGCCTGGGCAAGGCAGGCCTGACAGACTCGTTCTGCTTCTTCACAGGCCGTGAGCTATGGGTCAAGAACATGCACATCGCACAGTACAGCTACGGCTCTTACAACAATCACGCCGCGCTCCGTGACCGCAAACTGCTGCTTAACCGCAAAGAGTTGCTCAAGCTGAAGAATGACTCGATGAACCCGGGCTATACGATTGTTCCGGTGAGGCTGTTCATCAACGAGCGCGGATTGGCGAAATTGGTGATAGCATTGGCAAGGGGCAAGAAGGAATATGACAAGCGTGACTCGATAAAGGAGCGCGAAGACAAACGCGAGATAGCGCGTATGTTCAAGCACTGACGGCTGACGACAGCAATGCTCCGAGCAGAACAGAAACACATTTCACGACAACACTCAAACAAAGTCCGGACGATGAAGACACTGCAAGATCTTGTGAGGGAGCGTATCCTGATACTCGATGGTGCTCTCGGTACACTGATACAGCAGTACCGCCCTACGGAAGAAGACTTTCGCGGCACCCGCTTTGCCTCTGTCGGTGGACAGCTGCGTGGCGACAATGACCTGTTGTGCCTGACACGTCCCGATATAATCCTCGACATTCACCGCCGCTATTTGGAGGCCGGTGCAGACATAATCGAGACCAATTCATTCAATGCCACCACCGTCAGTCAGGCAGACTATGGCATGCAGCCTTATGTGCGCGAGATGAATTTGGCTGCGGCTCGTCTGGCACGTCAGGCAGCTGACGAATATACACGCCGCACGCCTGAGAAGCCGCGTTTCGTGGCAGGCTCTGTCGGCCCGACCAACAAATCGTGCTCGATGAGTCCCGATGTCAACGACCCTGCCTTGCGTTCGCTCACATTCGATGAACTCGTGTCAGCCTACGTCGAACAGATGACGGCACTGCTCGAAGGCGGTGTGGATGCCATTCTCGTAGAAACCATTTTCGATACGCTGAATGCCAAGGCTGCGATATATGCGGCACACTGCTCAATGGAACAGGCAGGACGTGTTGTGCCTTTGATGCTTTCGGTCACCGTTGCGGATGTCAGCGGCAGATTACTGTCGGGACAGACGCTCGACGGTTTCCTCGCATCTGTCAGGCATGCCGGACTGTTCTCTGTCGGCTTGAACTGCTCGTTTGGCGCAGAGCAGATGAAGCCGTTCCTGAGCCATCTGGCTGCAAAGGCTCCTTATTATATAAGTGTCTATCCGAATGCCGGACTGCCCAACAGCCTGGGGCTGTATGACGAGACACCGGAGCACATGGCGGAGGACATAAGGCAGTATATTGACGAAGGGCTGGTGAATATTGTCGGCGGTTGCTGCGGCACTACCGATGAGTTCATAGCACGCTATGTGCCGCTGGTGCAGGATGCCAAGCCGCACAAGCCCGCTCCCGAACCTGACTGTATGTGGCTGTCGGGATTGGAACTGCTCGAAGTGAAGCCCGAGATAAACTTCGTCAATATCGGGGAGCGATGCAACGTGGCTGGCTCGCGCAAGTTTCTGCGGCTGATTAAGGAGAAGAACTATGAAGAAGCCCTTGCGATAGCACGCAAGCAGGTGGAGGACGGAGCACAGGTGCTCGATATAAATATGGATGACGGCTTGCTCGATGCCGAGGCGGAGATGGTGACTTTCCTGAACCTGATGGGGTCGGAACCGGAAATATCCCGTGTGCCTGTGATGATAGACTCGTCCAAGTGGAACGTCATCATGGCAGGATTGAAGTGCCTGCAGGGCAAGGCCATCGTCAACTCCATATCGCTGAAAGAGGGAGAGGAGAAGTTCCTGCAACATGCACGCGACATCAGGGACTACGGTGCTGCGGTCGTGGTGATGGCTTTCGACGAGCGCGGACAGGCCGATACCTACGAGCGCAAGATTGAGGTGTGTCAGCGTGCTTACCGTCTGCTCGTCGGTGAGGGATTCAATCCCCATGACGTGATATTCGACCCCAATGTGCTGGCCGTGGCCACAGGTATGGAGGAACACAACAACTATGCCGTTGACTTCATTCGTGCCACGGGCTGGATCAGACGCAATCTGCCGGGTGCCCACGTCAGCGGTGGTGTCAGCAATCTGTCGTTTTCATTCCGAGGCAACAACTATATCCGTGAGGCGATGCATGCCGTGTTCCTTTATCACGCCATCCGTGAGGGGATGGACATGGGCATTGTCAATCCGTCCTCATCGGTGCTCTATACGGACATTCCCGCCGATGAACTTGAGGCCATAGAGGATGTCGTCCTGAACCGTCGTTCCGATGCTACGGAACGTCTTGTGGCATTGGCTGCGCAGATAAAGCAGCAGGCTGATGCCGCCAAGGCAGACGGGGGCAAGGCCGCCGATGTGCATCATGACGAGTGGCGGCAAGGCACGACGGTTGAGGAACGGTTGTCGTATGCGCTGGTCAAAGGCATTGGCGATTATCTTGAGACCGACTTGGCAGAGGCTTTGCAGAGGTATCCGCGTGCGGTGAACATCATCGAAGGCCCGCTGATGGCAGGGATGAACAAGGTCGGTGACCTGTTTGGCGCAGGCAAGATGTTCCTGCCGCAGGTGGTCAAGACTGCACGCACGATGAAGAAGGCTGTGAACATCCTGCAGCCCTACATCGAGGCTGACAGGAAAGAGGGTAGTGCGTCGGCAGGGCGCGTGCTGCTTGCCACGGTCAAGGGCGATGTGCACGACATAGGGAAGAACATCGTCTCCGTGGTGATGGCGTGCAACGGCTACGAAATCATAGACCTCGGCACAATGGTGCCGGCAGAAGAGATTGTGCATACAGCCATAGAGAAGAAAGTCGATATGATTGGGCTTAGCGGACTGATAACGCCTTCGCTTGAGGAGATGGTACACGTGGCTTCCGAGTTGGAGAAAGCCGGAGTTGACATCCCGCTGCTCATAGGCGGTGCCACCACCTCTCTGCTGCATACGGCTCTGAAGATTGCTCCGGTCTATCATGCGCCCGTGATACACATGAAGGATGCTTCGCAGAACCCGACGGTGGCTGCACGGCTGATGAACGAAGGACAGAAACACGAGTTGGAGGCCGAGCTGCAGAAAGAGTATGGCGAGATTCGCTTGCGCAATGCCGAAGGCGGCAAGGCGCAGGAGACCATGCCCATAGACGAGGCCCGCAAGAATAAACTCAATCTGTTCTGATCAGTTCTCTGTACCGCTCATATCGCTCCAACGTGCTCCGCACAAACTTCTCTGTCTCCGTCCCACGCAGATAGCCGTTCTTGCACACGGGGTCGGTGTAGTATTCCTCGTTGCTCTTCAGAAGCAGATAGCGTTCCACGTTGTCGTCCCACACGTTCTTGTCGCACCCGTACTTCTCTGCCAGTGCCATTGCGTCCTGCACGTGTCCGATGCCGGAGTTGTATGCTGCCAGGACGAACTTGTATCTCTCTTCCTTGGGCACGCTGCCGAACACGGAGCCTGTGTATGAAAGGTATTTCACGGCGGCTCTGACACTCTCTTCGGGGTCACTCTCGCGCCCTATGGGCACGCCCATGTTGTGTGCCGTAACCGGCATCAGCTGCATCAGTCCCTGTGCTCCTGCCCTTGACACCACGTCGGGGTCGAAATTAGACTCCGTGTATGCCAGCGAGGCCAACAGCCGCCAGTCCCATCCGATTTCAGGGGCATAGCGTCTGAACAGATCGTCGAAAGCCGATATCCGACCGTCCTCAACGGAGATGACAGGCGGATTGGACAGGCTTCTGCTCTGCCGGAAATATCGGCTTGCGTTGCTGAGGTATGTGTCTGCCGTAGAGGTTTCGGCAGACCAGCGGTCGATAAGTGCCGCTAATTGCGTGCTTGTCTTCCTCACCGCCCATGACGAACGCTGGTCGAAACTGATGGCGAGATTTATGTTCAGGTCGGGATGATACGTGCGGATCAGCCGTGCCACGTCATTGTCTGCCACGGTGTAGTCAATCTCTCCGGCATCCACTTGTGCCATAAGATCCTCTGCCGACACGCTGTCGGCAGTCACCTCATGCAGCTTTATGCCGCCGCCCAACTCGTCGTTGAGGCTCTTCATCCGTGTGTACTGTCTTCCGCTCTTGACATATACATCCTTGCCTATCAGCTCCGTGACATCGGTCAGCGCGTCCTTGCCGCTGCGCTGGACAATCACCTGATGTGTCGTGAACTCGTGTCCGCAATAGAGCACGCTGTCCTTGCCGGCATTGGTGATGGGGAGATTGTAGGCAATCAGGTCGCCCTTGCCGCTGTTGAGCATATCGACCAGCTCGTGTGTGTTCCGTGCCACCACTATATCCATTTGCACACCGATATATTCCGCCAACTGCCGTGCCGTCTCATACTGTAGTCCCATCTCGCTGTCACGGTAGATGAAGTATGATGCAGGGCCGTACATCGTCAGCACCGTCAGCCGTCCGCTGTCCTGAATCTGTTGCAGGTCTCGCAGTCCGCTTCCGGCTTTGCCGCATCCTCCCGCAAGCAACGCCGTCGTCAGCAGCAGTGCCGCCAACACCGAAGTGGCTGAGTGCAGGGGAGTAGCCATGTGCTCTCGGAGTTCTTTATGGATGTCCTTGTGCGGTCTGCGGCATCATTGCTTCAGGTGCCGCTTGATGTACTGTGTCAGGATTTTTATGGCCGTCTTGTTGTTGCCGCCCTGCGGCACAATCAGGTCGGCATAGCTCTTCGTCGGTTCGATGAACTGTTGGTGCATGGGCTTGAGCACACGAGCGTAGCGTTCCATCACAGCCTGTGCCGTGCGGTTGCGTTCCACCACATCGCGCTCAATCAGCCTTATGAGCCGTTCGTCCGAATCGGCATCGACGAACACCTTTATGTCCATCATGCTGCGAATCTCCTCGTCATACAGAGCCATGATGCCCTCTATGATTATCACTTCGCACGGCTCCACATGGATTGTCTCCGCCTGTCGCGTGCAGGTGATCATGGAGTATATGGGCTGTTCGATGCCTTTGCCGCTCTTCAAGGTCGCAATCTGCTCGCGGAACAAATCCCAGTCAAAAGCGTTCGGGTGGTCGAAGTTTATCAGCTGACGCTTCTCCGGCGGCACGTTGCTGCTGTCCTTGTAGTATGAGTCTAACGGAATCAGTGCGACCTGTCCGCTGCCGAGGCTTTCTATAATCTTTCTTACGACGGTGGTCTTGCCCGAGCCTGTGCCGCCTGCAATGCCTATTATTAACATCCTGCCTAACTGTGAAATTGGGGAAAACAACTACTTTTGCAGCGGCCGGCGTTGGGCCGGCAACGTGCAAAACCAAGCAAATGTAGACAAATTCCTTAAAACCATCCAAATATGGTCAAGCATATTGTACTTTTCAAGCTGAAAAGCGATGTTTCCGAGGCTCAACGCCTCGCGGCAATGCAGGATTTCAAGCACGCCATTGAGGCTTTGCCCACGGTCATCCCGTTCATCCGCAAGGTGGAGGTCGGACTGAACATCAACCCCGCAGAGCAGTGGAGCATTGCCCTGTACAGCGAGTTTGACACCCTTGCCGACGTGCAGGCATACAGCAGCCATCCCGATCATCTGGCGGCAGCTGCGCTCCTGAAGGATGTCAAGGAAAGCCGTGCCTGCGTCGACTATGAAGTCTGACGCCTGTGTGTGCCGGCAATAGCCCGAGGGGATGCACCCCAACCCGAAACAAATAATCAATACAACTTTTTGACATATAGAGGACTCTTTTTATGAAGAAACTTTTACTCTGCACGCTCCTCACGCTCTGCACTGTGTTGGCGTTTGCGCAGATACAGGAACCTGTGAAGTTCAAGACAACGTTCAATCGCCTGTCCGATACGGCGGCCGAGATGGTGTTCGATGCCACAATAGAAGGAGGGTGGCACATCTATTCCACTGACCTTGAAGGAGGCGGACCGATACCTGCCACGTTCAACGTAGAGAAAATCAGCGGAGCGGAACTCGACGGCAAGCTCCTGTCTGTGGGCGACGAGAAGTCGGACTATGACAAGCTGTTTGAGATGCAGGTGCGCTATTTCGAGAAGGAGGCACGCTTTGTGCAGAAGCTCAAGCTCACGGGCGGTGACTACCGCATCGAGGGCTTCTTGGAGTATGCCGCTTGCAATGACCGCAACTGCCTGCCGCCTGCCGAAGTTCCCTTTAGCTATGCCGGAACGTCTGCCGCAGCCTCCTTATCGGCTGTCGCTGTGCAGGCAGACGGCAACGGTGCATCGGCAACAGAGGAGGCACAGCCCGCTTCTGCCACAGACGCGCAGAGCGTCACGCCGTCTTCCTCTGCAAATGCGGGTTCGGACTTGTGGCAACCTGTCATTGACGAACTGCAGGGCTTTGGCGATGCTGTCGGCACTGTTGACAGGTCGCTGATTGTCATCTTCGTCACCGGCTTCATCGGTGGACTGCTGGCTCTCTTCACGCCGTGCGTATGGCCCATCATCCCGATGACGGTCAGCTTCTTCCTCAAGCGCAGCAAGGACCGCCGCAAGGGCATACGCGATGCCATTACCTACGGCATATCCATCATCGTCATCTATGTGGCACTCGGACTGGCAGTCACGCTGCTCTTCGGAGCCAGTGCGCTCAATGCCATGTCCACCAATGCCATATTCAATGTCCTCTTCTTCCTGCTGCTCGTGGTCTTTGCGGCTTCGTTCTTCGGTGCGTTTGAGATCACGCTGCCCTCCAAATGGAGCAATGCCGTCGACAGCAAGGCCGATGCAACCGGCGGATTGCTCAGCATCTTCCTCATGGCATTCACGCTGACGCTCGTGTCGTTCTCATGCACAGGTCCCATCATCGGGTTCCTGCTTGTGGAGGTGTCTTCGACGGGCAGCATCGTTGCGCCCACGGTGGGTATGTTCGGCTTTGCCGTTGCACTGGCACTGCCGTTCACCGTCTTCGCTTTGTTCCCTGCGTGGCTCAACTCGATGCCCAAGTCGGGTGGCTGGATGAACGTCATCAAGGTCTGCCTTGGCTTCGTCGAACTGGCGTTCGCCCTGAAGTTCCTCTCTGTTGCCGACATGGCATACGGCTGGCACCTGCTCGACCGCGAGACGTTCCTCGCCCTGTGGATTGTCATCTTCGCCCTGCTGGGCTTCTATCTGCTGGGCTGGATCAAGTTCCCGCACGACGACGACAACAACCGTGTCAGCGTGACGCGCTTCTTCTTGTCGCTGTGCTCGCTGGCCTTTGCCGTCTACATGGTGCCGGGATTGTGGGGTGCTCCGCTGAAGGCCGTCAGTGCGTTCGCACCACCCATGCAGACGCAGGACTTCAATCTCTACAAGAACGATGTGCATGCCCGCTTCGACGACTACGACCTCGGCATGGAATATGCCCGACAGAACGGCAAGCCCGTGATGCTCGACTTCACCGGCTATGGCTGTGTCAACTGCCGCAAGATGGAGGCGGCTGTCTGGACAGACCCCACAGTCGGCGATATGCTCAACAACGACTATGTGCTCATTACCCTCTATGTCGACAACAAGACAGAGCTGCCGCAGCCGATGACCGTCGTCGAGAACGGACATGAACGCACACTGCGCACGTTCGGTGCCAAGTGGAGCTACCTGCAGCGTGTCAAGTTCGGTGCCAACACGCAACCGTTCTATGTGCTCATCGACAACGACGGCCGTCCGCTCAACAAGTCCTATTCCTACGACGAAGACATCGACAAATACGTCAGCTGGCTTCGCACCGGCCTTGACAACTACAGCAAGAGGCAGTGAGGCAGCTTTTCCCGACCTTGCTTGACGTACTTGCCGGACACTGACTGTCTGCGTGCTACAACGATGGGCATCCATAGACAGTGCGCGGCGCACACCCAATATATTCTATATAGTCGTCCTTTAAAAACTATATTTCGATTTGATTATCAGTGTTTTACTATCGATAATGCTTGGTGGAATCTGCAAGATTTTGTATCTTTACATACAGAAACCTTGCAGATTTTTATGATTAAAACGACCGGTACCGCACCCTCATTGTTCAGCAACCTTTCTGATATGCTGAACCAATCACATCCTCTTTTCAAATTGGCAAACAAAATAGATTGGACAAGATTTGAGAAAGCCCTTACCCCTTTATACTGCCCAAATAATGGACGACCGGGTAAGCCAATCCGTTTAATGTGTGGATTGTTGATACTCAAACATCTTCGGAATTTATCAGACGAAAGCATTGTTGAACAATGGGGTGAAAATGCCTACTATCAATACTTTTGTGGTATGCAAGATTTTCAGCCGGCAGCCCCGTGTGCTTCATCTGAATTGGTTCATTTTCGAAACGGAATTGGCAAAGAAGGCGTGGAGCCGATCTTTCAAGAAAGCATTCGAGTGAATAATGAGAATGACGATAGCAATCATCACGATACGGCTTTTATAGATTCAACCGTTCAAGAAAAGAATATCACTTACCCGACAGATGCGAAGTTGCATAAAAAGATAGTGAAGATGGTTCTTGCGATAGTAAGGAAGAATAAGCTGCCTCTTCGTCAAAGTTATAAGTTTATACTCAAGGGTATCTATCGTGACCAACGTTTTAGAAATCATCCAAAGAATAAGAAGAAAGCAATCAATGCCGATAGACGT
>CAVDAU010000033.1:0-15223 GCA_963607015.1 Streptococcaceae bacterium | reverse complement strand
GCTTAGTGCTATAATATGCTGAAAATCAGCGTCTCCATGGCTGTACGTCCACAGGATCTATGGCTGTACGTCCACAGAGTCTATGGCTGTACGTCCACAGATTTGTGGCTGTACATCCACAGATTTGTGACTGTACGTCCACAGAACTGTGGTTGAACGTCCACACAGATGGGCGTGACGGGATGCTGCCGCCTTGCTATTCCTTGCGGTACTGTGGCGTGAGGACGAGCAGCGGAATGTCGTTGTGGAACAGCACCTTGCTTGCCATGCCGGGGTTGATGAGGCGGGCGAAGATGCTGCGCTTGTAGGATGTGGTGGCCACGATGTCGATGTGGTGCTCGTGGATGTAGCTGTCGAGGCTCTGTAGCAGCTGGTCGTTTGGCAGAATGTTGTAGTCGATGTCGAGACCGGGGTATTGACGGCTGAAGTATTCCTTGATGCCTGCCAGCTTGACCTCGTTCCATGTGTTGGCAGGGTCGTGCGTCAGGTGAAGAAGGTCGATGCTGTAGTTCATGGGGCGGAAGTTGTTTATCAGGGCATCGAAAGCCATGAGGTCGCGCTGGTCAAAGCTGGTGAGCAATGCCATGTGTCCGCCTGCCGAGAAGTCGTGAGGGTGTGCGTTCACAGGTATGGCGAGCACGGGTATCTCCGTCCGCTCGATGATTTCTGCGGTGACGCTGCCCATGGACTCCATGTCCTCACCTCCGGAGCCGCGTGTGCCCATGACGATGAGGCGGGGCTGAACCTTGTGCGAATAGCGCAGGATCTCCTCCTCGGGAATGCCGTCGCGAAGCACGCAGTGGTACTTCACGTCGGGCAATTCTCGGGATTGGATCTTGGATGCAATGCGGTCGGAGAACTCCTTGAGGTCTGCATTGACCTTCGACATGGTTACCTTGATGTCGTCCTCGTGGCCGCTGGCCGTCAGACGGAAGAAGTCGCCGTACTGCAATGGGTTGGCATAGATGGGCGTGAAGCAAACGTGCATCAGCACCACCTCTGAGTGTGTGAGGGCTGCGAGGTTGAAGCCTGCCTCACAGGCACGTAGCGAACAGGGAGAGAAGTCCACGGGGATGAGGACGATGTCCGAGGCAAGCGGCGCGGACGAGTTGGCATCCTCGGACAGCCAGTCGGAGCGGCGCATGACATCGAGCGCACGGCTCATGTCGGATTCGCGTACCTGCACGCGCACGTCGGATGTGACTATCGGTCGCAGCTGGCTGGCATTGTGCAGATGTGTCTCTATGCCTTCGCTCTCGAGCACGCTCTTCAGGATGAGTGCCTTCGAGTATGTCAGTGTGGCAAGTGTCGTGAATCTGTCGTCCATGGTGTCCCTCCTCTCCTGTTACGTGTCTATTCTCCTGTGCTCTCTTTCAGTATGGCGAGCGCACGGTCGAGCACGGTGGTGTCGTCGATTTCGACAATGCCGCCGTCAGGTCCCGGCTCTATGTGCAGTCCCACGCTGCTGCCGTCCTTGTAGTTGTCGGCTCCGAAGAAGTTTCTTACAGTTTCAACGTCCATGTTGAGTTCGTCGGCTATGCGGTGCATGCTCCCTGTTGGCAGACTGTCCTTGATGCGGCGCAGTTCATTGAATGTGATTTTCTTCATAATTCTATATGTTTTAGTGAGTTGTTTTTCTTGTCCTACGTTGCTCGTGCTTAAAAGTAGGCATATTCGGCATAATGACAAAAAATCCGGCAATAAAAAATATTATTGCCGGACATGGGATGTGTTGTGTGTGGACTTTTCAGATCACCTCTATGGCTTCGGTGCTGACCCAGCCTTTCTTGCCGTCTGCGATGCGCACCTCCTTCCAGCCGTGCATGCTGTCGTCGGTGATGGTGACCTTATGTCCTTCGTGCAGGACGAACAGCTCGGTGCCGCTGTCGCTGGGCGTGCTGCGCACGGTGACGCTGGGCTGCATGATGATGGCTTCGTGGCGGTCGACAAGACGGTTCTTCTGACTGTTGGCGCACACATTGCTGAGTATGCAGAACACGAGTCCGAGCACGGCAGCTGTGAAGCCTGCCTTGCGCAGGCGTATGTCTTTCGAGAAGAGGTAAACACCAGTGCCTGCCAGCAGCAGTATGAAGAAAGCTATGCCCCAACGTGCCCAGGCATCGGAGCCGAGACGGTTGGTAATGGCTTTTATCCACGTCAGGAAGAACAGTTCGGAAACGGTGTTCTCGCGGTCGACGGTCTTCGAGCGTGCAAGGTCGAGGTTGAAGCGCACGTCGCTGTTGCCCGGGCTGAGCAGCAACGCACGTTCATAGTTCAGAATGGCATGTGCATAGTCACGGGTCTTGTAGTAGCTGTTGCCGAGGTTGTAGTACACCTCCATGGCTTCGCCACTGCGCAGCAGAGCCTCGTAGATTTGTATGGCGGAGTTGTAGTCCTCGTGCAGGTAGGCACTGTCGCCGGCTTGCTTGCTGACGTTGTCCAATGAGTTGCCCACGGAGAACTCCGTCAGGTTGCCGATGCCCGTAGAGTCTTGCAGCAGGGTGTCCGGTTCCGTCGTCTGTGCATGCAGGCCTGTCGCGGTAATGACCGTCAGCAGCAAGCCCACGAGCAGATATATGGCGTTCGTCTTTTTCATCATGATTACTTATTTATATATGGTGTGTCTTGCTGATGGAGCTTTCCATCTTGCCGATGATGTCTATGGCAGCCTTGTACAGGCGATCCATGTTCTGCCCCGGATCGCCGGGGGCAAAGCGTGCGAACTCGCAGTCGTTGAGCACGCCGGTGAATGTCTGCACCAGTTCAGGCTCAACGCCGGACATATTCAGCTTCTCCTCGATGTTGTCCTTTGAAAGCTGCGACACAGGCATGTTGAGCTTGTCGCCTGCATATCCCCACAGAGCCTTGAGCATCTCGTCGTAGAACCGCTCGCTGTCGCCGGCGGCAAGCAGGCGGCCGGCTTGCTTCATGCGCTTCTGTGCCACCTTGTTGGCCTTGCGTGTGCGCACCTTGCTGACGTTGGCATTCTCCACGATGTGGCGGCGGAACAGCACGAACGCCACGACAGCCACCAACAGCGGAATGATGTAGCACAGCCACCAGACGGCGGTGCCGAAGAAATGGCTGCCGCGCGGACGCAGCTTGACATCGTTCTGGCGGATGAAGTGTATGTCTTCGTTCAGCACCTTGAGGTCTTCCTTGTTGTTGTAGTTGGCGATGGTCTGCGTGGCATTGCCCTCGCCTTTCTCGACGTGGATGTTATAGTCGGGCGTGGTGAGCGTGCGGTATGTGCGCGACTTGATGTCGAAATAGCTGAGGCTGACAGCCGGTATGCGGAAGTCACCGGCACTGCGCGGTATGGCAAGGTACTCGATGGTGATGTTGCCCGACAGACCGTCATTGGTGAGACGGAGCTGGTTGTCGGTCTTGGGGTCATAGACCTCGAAGTCGGCAGGGAAGCTGACCTCCGGAGTGGAGATGAGTTTCATGTTTCCCGTTCCGCTGATGATGAGCTTCAGCGTGACGGCATCGTTGGTGCTGACGTTGGTGCTGCTGATGTCGGACGACAGCGTGAACGTCCCCACACCTCCGGAATAGTCGGCGGGTTTGCCTGCCGGCAGCGGGTCTACGGTGACCTGTATGCGTGGTGTGGTGATGGTCTTGCGTATCTCGACATAGCGTGCTCCACCGTTGAAGAAGGCTTCAAACGGGTCGTCGACCTGTGTGGCTTTGGCTATTGAGGCATCGAAGCGTGCCGGCTCAATGGCAATCTGCCCCGTCTGTTGCGGGAAGAGCACAAACTGGCGGTAGACTGTGGTGCGGTAGTTGCGGCCGCGATAGTGCTCAAGCTCCCACTTGCGGTCGTTGGGCAGTGACACTTCCTGCGACTGGAACCCCTTGAAGTCGGGCAGCTTCACGTTGTCGAAGCCGCGCAGGTCCACGTTGGTGTAGATCTTGTATGTCAGCAATATGGCTTCCTGCTCGTAGACCTTGGTCTTGCCGGTGGTGCAGGTGATGAACAGGTCGTTGGCAGACACCGTGCCGGCATTGCTGTCCGCACTGCTTCCCGATGATTGTGCCGCACCGGAGCTGTCGGCAGGGAGCACCTTCACCGTTACCGAGTTCGACACCATGTTCTGTCCGTCGGCGGTTATGGATGCGCCCGGTATGGTGAATGTTCCCTCGGCGGTTGCCAACAGGATATAGGTGAACGTGATGCTGCTGGTCGATGTGGTCTGTCCGTTGACGATGCTGACGCTGCTCTGTGTGGAACGGTTAGGTCCCATGAGTACGTCAAAGCCCTTGATGGACGGCACTTCGAGGTTGCGGGCATTCTGCGTGGTGACGGTATAGGTCAGGCGGAACTGGTCGCCCACGGCCACGGCATCGGGTGCGTTGGCTGTAAAGGTCACGTTGTCTGCCATGGCATTGAGCAATGCCACGCTAAGGAACATGAGTACGGTAAGTATCTTCTTCATCTCTCTCTGTATGCTTTTTTCGTCACCAGTCTTTCTTCAGCTTGACGCTGCCGCGCTGTACCTGTTGGCGTTTCACCTTGTCCTGCACGTCGCGCTCGTCCTGCATCACGGCACGCAGCATCTGTTCGGCATTCTCACGCGACATGTTGTTGTCGTCCTGCTGTTGCCGGTCTTGCTGCTGCTCCTGTTGTTGCCAATCCTGTTGGTTCTGTTGGTCTTGTTTGTCTTGTTGCTGTTGCTCCTGCTGCCGGTCCTGTCCGCCGCCGCCGTCTTGCTGTTGGTCTTTCAGCAACTTCTGACAGAGGGCAAGGTTATAGCGCGTCTCGTTGTCCTTCGGGTTGTTGCGCAACGCCTCCTTGTAGAACTCAATGGCGCGGGCATATTCCTTGGCAGACTGCCACACGACACCGGCATTGTGGTGTATCTGTGCCAGCTTGCCACGGTTTGTCTCTGTCTTTGCCGCAACCTCATATTCGCTCATGGCCTCCTGCGCCTTGTTCTGGAAGAGCATGGAGTTCCCGAGGTTATAGTGCGCGGCTGTGGATTGCGGGTTGGCTTCGAGAGCCTTGCGGTAGCTCACCTCTGCATCGACGTATGCACTGTCGCGGTATTGCTGGTTGCCACGGCGCAGGTTGTCGCGTTCCGACTTCTGCGCACTGGCAGTCGTGCCTGCCACAAGCAGCAGCACCGTCACCGTCGCAGTCCGGCGTGTGAACAGATGCACATTGCGTAGCAGCGGGTTCTTCTTCTCCATTATTGCCATCTCTGCGGCGAGCAGCAACAGGATGAGCCATGCCACAGCCTGGAACTGCTCGTCGAAGTCGGTGTAGACCTGTGTCTCCACGTCGGCTTTCGCCAACTTGTCGATGGCATCCTGTATGGCACGTTGTGCGGTGTTGGTGTTATCCACGTGCACATACACGCCGTTGCCCTGCTGTGCCAGTTGCTTGCACATATCTTCGTTGAGGCGTGTTATGACAATCTGCCCGTCTTCGTCGCGGCGGTAGTCGCTGCCCTCGTCGGCTGGGATGGGCGAGCCTTCGATGGAGCCGATGCCAAGGACGTTGACCTGTATGCCTTTGTCGCGTGCCTGCTCCATGGCTTCGTCCACGCCGGCTTCGTGGTTCTCGCCGTCGGTGATAAGGATTATGGTCTTGCCCACGTTCTCCTGCGAGGTGAAGCTCTTTAGTGCCAAGTTGAGCGCATCGCCTATGGCTGTGCCCTGACGGCTTATCATCGATGGCGATATGGACTCAAGAAACATCTTTGCCGATATGTAGTCGGCTGTGATGGGCAACTGTGTGAAGGCATCGCCGGCGAAGACGATCAGCCCCACCTTGTCGTCCTCCATGCGGTCGACGAGTTGCGACACGAGACGCTTGGCCTTCTCCAACCTGTTGGGTTGGATGTCCTGCGCCAGCATGGAGTTTGATATGTCGAGTGCAATGACCACTTCCACTCCCTGTCGTTTCACCGTCTCCAACCGCGACCCGAACTGCGGACGTGCCAACAGCACGGCAAACAGCGCGACGGCAATCAGGAGCAAAGCGAACTTGACATCAGGGCGGTGCTTCGACACCTCGGGCATGAGGTGTGCCATCAGGTCAGGGTCGCCGAAGGTGCGTATGGCCTTGCGGCGATGCCGGTTGCTGTAGAGATACAGTGCCAACAACAGTGGCACGAGTATCAGCAGATATAAGTATGCGGGTTCTTCAAATCTAAACATATCACCTTATTATATATATATGTATATATAGCGTTCGTCCCAACGTGTCAGTCTGCTTGTCCGTCTGCGCGTCAAGGAATCTTCTTGAGCAGTGTGTTGCGCAGCACGATGTCGAGCAGTACACAGACGAATGCCGCCAGTGCGAACCACAGGTATTCCTCCTCACGCTTGCTGTACTGGCGCACGTTGAGCTTTGTCTTTTCCAGTTTGTCTATTTCCTGATATACTTCCTCCAACTTCGAGTTGCTTGTGGCACGGAAGTAGCTGCCGTCTGTAGTGGCGGCAATCTGTGTCAGCATGTTCTCGTCTATCTCCACGGGAATGTTGACGTACTGCACGCCGCCGCCAACAGGGTAGGGGTAGGGTGCTACGCCGTTTGTGCCTACGCCGATGGTGTAGACCCGTATGCCGAAGCTCTTGGCAATCTCTGCTGCCGTCAGCGGGGATATGTCGCCACTGTTGTTCGTGCCGTCGGTGAGCAGTATTATGGTCTTCGACTTGGCATTGCTGTCCTTCAGTCGCGTCACGGCATTCGCTATTCCCATGCCTATTGCCGTGCCGTCTTCAATAAGTCCGCATCTGATGTCCTTCAGCAGGTTGAGCAGTACGGTGTGGTCTATCGTCAGCGGACATTGCGTGTAGCTCTCGCCGGCAAATAGCGTGATGCCGATGTTGTCGTTAGGACGGCTGTTGACAAACTCCGCCGCTACCTGCTTTGCGGCTTCCAGACGGTTGGGCTTCAGGTCTTCGGCAAGCATACTGGTCGACACGTCGATAGCCAGCATTATGTCGATGCCCTCGACCTCGCTGCTATGCCAGCTGTTGGTCGTCTGCGGACGTGCAACGACTATTATCAGCAGTGCCAATGCCAGGATTCGCAGTGCGAAGGGAACGTGTATCAGGTAGTTGCGCAGTGTCTTGGGGGCGCGGCTGTAGGCAGTGGTGTCAGACACCTGCACGGATGCCGATGTTTTGTGCCGCCGCATCACGTACCACACCACAGCAGGTACTAAAAGCAGCAGTAACAACAAATATCCACTATTGGCAAAAACCATAACTCTGTCCCTTTCAAGCGAAATAATTGTATAACTCGGAGCATACGTAAACGATGCTCCACACCAGTACCGCCACGACTGCGGTTGCCGCAACGCCCAACAATATCTTCGTGCGCAGCGGCCGCTTCTCGACTATCGTGATCTCTGTCGGCTCGGGCTTGGCGTTCGGAGCCGGTTGCAGCATGGTGCGGTTTATGAATCTCACTGCGTTCAGCAGGTTCATGTCGTTCTCGTTCATCAGTGGCGTGAACTTGGCAAACTTCACCAAATCGGCCATCTGCAGGAGGCCTTGCAGCTCTGTCATTGCACTGTCATCGTCTACGGACTGCAGGTGCACCACAATCTGGTCGGTGGTCATCTCCATGGCATTGAAGCCGAAGCGTGCCTGAATGTAGCGGCGCAGCGTCTCCGTGAGCTGTGTGTAGTACTCCTTCTCCCTGCCGTTCTGCCATATCTTCTCTTTCTTTATGCGGTCAATCTCCTTCATCGCCACTTCCTGCGGCAGCAGCTTAGGCTCTACCTTCACCTTGCGTATTATCGGCTTGTTGTCGCGCAGACGGCGTATGACATAGACCAGCAGCACTGCCAGCGGTGCCCACAGCACCACGCACGCAATGGCCAAGTACCAGTCTGACCACATGAAGTCGGGCTTCATCACGTCCTTCGGTCCGAAGAATGCTTCGGGGTGCAACGTGTCCACCGGCATGGAGTAGACCTTCAGTGCCAACGGGCGCGAGCGGTAAGTCTGGCTATCTACCATCACCTCCATAGGCGGCAGATAGTAGAGTGCCGAGTCAAACGAGGTTATGGTGTAGACCTCCTTTATGATCATGCGCTTGTTGTCGTTGACATACTGCGTGTCGGGCTTGGCAATGTCCAGCACCTCCACGCCGCGTACCAGCGTGTCGGCTACCGACGGCAGCACAGCGTGCTTGTCTGCGTCGAGCGACACCTCAAGACTGACGTGAGCCTGCTCGCCGATCAGTATCTGCAGCGAGTCTATGGTGGCTTCCACGTTCACCTGGGCTTTCATGCCAAGCACGCATGCCAACAAGACCAGTATGGTGAATATTCGTTTCTTCATGCTTCAACTCCTTTTTGCAAACAGGCTGAGCAGTGCCTTTACATAATCCTGATCGGTCCGCACCGACACGCTGTCGACGTTGCTGTGGGTGAAAGTTTCGTCCAGCTGCTTGCGTGTGCTGATCCACCAATCATAGTGTGCCCGTCGCACAGCTTTCGACGAGGTGTCTATCCACTGCTCGTCGCCGCTCTCGGCATCCTTGACGCGCATCAGCCCTACGGCAGGAAGCTCCTCAAGCCGTCGGTCATAGACCTGTATCGCCACGACATCGTGCTTCTGGTTGGCTATTGTCAGTGCATCGGTGAAGGGCTTGTGGTTGATGAAGTCAGACAGGACAAAGGCTGTGCAGCGACGTTTCATGACGTTCGTCAGATACTGCAACGCCACTCCCATGTCCGTGCCTCGGCTTTGCGGATGGAAGTCTATCAGTTCGCGTATGATGTAGAGGATGTGCTTGCGCCCTTTCTTGGGCGGGATGAACTTCTCAATCTTGTCCGAGAAGAAGATGACTCCAATCTTGTCGTTGTTCTGTATGGCAGAGAATGCCAGTGTTGCGGCAATCTCCGTCACCATATCTCTCTTCAGCTGCTTCACCGTCCCGAAGTCCAGACTTCCCGACACATCGACAACGAGCATGACGGTCAGCTCGCGCTCCTCCTCAAACACCTTGACATAAGGGCGGTGGAAGCGTGCCGTCACGTTCCAGTCTATGTCGCGTATGTCGTCGCCATACTGGTATTCGCGCACCTCGGAGAAAGCCATTCCCCTGCCTTTGAACGCCGAATGATATTCTCCTGCGAAGATGTTGTTTGACAGTCCTTTGGTCTTGATCTCTATGCGGCGAACTTTCTTGATGATGTCTGCCGCTTCCATTAAGGCACCTCTACCTTGTTCAGAATCTTGCTTATTATCTCGTCGGCTGTCAGGTCGCCGGCTTCTGCCTCATAGGACAGACCGATGCGGTGGCGCAGCACGTCGTGAGCCACGGCGCGTATGTCTTCCGGTATCACGTAGCCGCGACGCTTTATGAAGGCGTAGCTGCGTGCCGCCAAAGCCAGACTGATTGATGCTCGCGGAGAGCCGCCGAAGCTGATCATCCCTGCCAAATCGTCTAACCCGTACTTCTCGGGATAGCGCGTCGCAAACACGATGTCCACTATATACCTTTCTATCTTTTCGTCGATGTAGACCTCGCGGACCACCTTGCGTGCTTCCATGATTTCCTCCTTTGTCAGGATGGGCTTCACGCTCACACGCTCGCCGGAGATGTTCTGCCTGATGATGAGTTTCTCTTCCTCTACCTTCGGATAGTCGATTATCACTTTCAGCATGAAACGGTCCACCTGTGCTTCCGGCAGCTGGTACGTGCCTTCCTGCTCTATCGGGTTCTGTGTCGCCAGCACAAGGAAAGGCTCCGGCAGCTTGAATGTCTCCGAACCGATGGTCACCTGACGTTCCTGCATGGCTTCCAACAACGCGCTCTGCACCTTTGCCGGAGCACGGTTTATCTCGTCGGCCAGCACGAAGTTGGCGAATACCGGACCTTTCTTCACCTGGAAGTTCTCGTCCTTCTGACTGTAGACCATCGTTCCTACGACATCGGCAGGCAGAAGGTCGGGGGTGAACTGTATGCGGCTGTACTTGGCGTCGATGAGCGATGCCAGCGTCTTGATGGCGAGTGTCTTTGCCAGTCCGGGAACACCCTCGAGCAGCACGTGTCCGTCAGACAGCAACCCAATCAGCAGTGATTCGATGAGATGCTGCTGACCCACAATCACCTGATTCATGCCGGCAGTCAGGTCGGTGATGAATGTGCTCTGTCTCTCTATCCGCTCGTTCAGCTCGCGGATATCAATAGTATTTGCCATAATTGCTTTATGTGTGTTTATATTTCTGTTCTTTTTCTCTTTCGGTGTTCAAAAATACGGATTTGCGCCATACGCTGCAACATCCGTCCGTTTCGAGCGTCTGTTCTAAAATCTTATTAAGCATTTTTCAAAATGCTTTAACCTTCGTGTCCGTGTGTGTCCGCTCATTTGCTCACCAGGCGGGGAATCTGCAGCTCTGTTCCCACGGGCACGTTGTCAGGATTCTTTATCTTGTCTTTGTTGTAGTCCACGATGTAGGTGTAGAACGACCTTCCGCCGTAGAAGTGAGCTGCGATGTCCGACAATGACTCGCCGCGCTTCACGGTGTGTGTCGCCAACACTCCGTTGGGCGTGTAGCTCGTTCCGACTGTCAGCCTCTGTACGCTGACGGCTTCTTTCACCACAGGCTCCTGCTTTTGTTGTGCTGTAGTCGTGTCTGCTGTCGTCTGCCGCGTCCCTGCCTCTGTTGTCCCTTGTGTCTCTACGGCTTCGGATGTGGCGGCTTCTGCTCCGGCTTGTCCGTCTGCCGTGTCGCCGTTGTCTGCCGGCTCTGCGTTCTCGATCTGTTGTGCCGGTGTGTCTTCTCTGCCCGATGCAAAGTCGGGATAGTACAGGTAGGCCACGAAGCCGATGCATCCCAATATAATCACCATGGCAAGGATGGCGAGAACCGGCACCGATGACGGCTCGGCCTTGCGTGCAATCTCGCGTTTCTTCTTTTCGCTCAACATCAGCTCTGCCACGTCCGGCGACGGCTGCTGTTCTGCCGCCTTTGGTGTTTGTTGCTCTGTGGTTTCCTCCTTCTCCGCTGCCGG
This sequence comes from Streptococcaceae bacterium, assembly GCA_963607015.1. GTDB lineage: Bacteria > Bacteroidota > Bacteroidia > Bacteroidales > Bacteroidaceae > Bacteroides. The sequence goes on along the minus strand of CAVDAU010000033.1, from coordinate 4,236 downwards.
TTCAGGCTCTCCTGCAGACTGCTCTGCGGTGTCTGTCTCCGTGGTTTCTTCGGTTGAGGCTTCACCGGACGGAGCTTCCTCTGCTGCCGGACTGTCGAGAACCACTGTCTCGAATGCCGAGAACGGCTTGTTGACAGCATCTTTCAACGTGGGGTCGGGGGTGAATGACACGCGGTTGTGTCCCTGTATCTCGATGTGCTCACCTGTGTTCACGTCCACGCTCTCGCGGGTGTCCACCTCTATCACCTTGAATGTGCCGAAGCCTTTTATCTTGACGTACTTGTCGCGCTCCAATGCCTCGGCAATGAGCACGAAGAAGTCTCTCACGAAGCTCTCTGCATTGCGCCGGCTCATGCCGTGGCTCTCTGCCAACTCATCTGTGAGGTCCTGCATGTTAAGTCTATCGTTCATGGCTCTATGTTGTATGTGTTTCCTTATGTGTCGTGCGTCCTGCTCACTTCAGCCGTTCCTTCAGCATTGCCGACGGTTTGAAGCCAAGCACTAATCTCGGCGGCACCAGCATCCGCTGTTGTGTCACGGGGTTGACCGTCACTAACTCCATGCGCTTTCTGACCATGAATGAGCCGAACCCCTGTATGCTGATGGTGTCGTTGTCCTGCCAGCACCGTGTCATCAGCAGTGCCAGTGCGGCAATGGTGCGGGTTGTCTCCTGCGTCGTGAGGCCTTGCCTTTTGGCCAGCTCTGTTGTGAAGTCTTTGTTTGTCACGGTTGTCAGCCCTCATCTGTTGTCACCGTCACCGGTCACTGTCTCCACGCGGCCGAAGAGGTCGTAGTCTTCGGAACCTGTTATGCGAACGTCGTAGAAGCCTCCGATGTCTAACTTCTGCTGTCCGCTCTTGTCAATCAGCACCTCGGGGTCCACCTCCGGCGAGTCAAACTGCGTGCGCCCGACATAGAAGTCCGGCTCTTCGCGGTCTATGATGACGCGCATCACGCTGCCCGTCTTCTCTGCGTTCAGCTCTGCCGATATGCCTTCCTGTATCTCCATCAGCTCGTCCAAACGTCTTTGCTTCACCTCCTCGGGGATGTTGTCCTCGTAGTTCTGTGCTGCGAATGTGCCTTCTTCTTCCGAATAGGTGAATGCTCCCATGCGGTCAAAGCGCACCTTGCGCACGAAGTCCTTCAGCTCCTCGAAGTCCTGTTCTGTCTCGCCCGGATGTCCCACCATCAGTGTCGTGCGTATGCTTATGCCGGGCACCTCACGGCGCAGCGTGTCGATGAGCCGGTATGTCTGCTCCTTGGTGACGTGGCGGCGCATGCGGCTCAGCATGTTGTCGCTGATGTGCTGTAGGGCGATGTCGAGATACTTGCACACGTTGGGACGCTCGCGCATGACGCGCAGCAGATCCATGGGGAACTGCGACGGATAGGCGTAGTGCAGTCTTATCCACTCCACGCCCTGTACGTCGGCAATGCGCTCCACAAGTTCGGCAATCTTGTGCTCGTGATACAGGTCCATGCCGTAGAATGTCAGCTCCTGCGCTATCACCTGTAGCTCCTTCACGCCACGGCTCACAAGCTCCTTCACCTCGTCAATGATGTCTTCCATCGGGCGCGATGTGTAGCGTCCCGTTATTATGGGTATGGCGCAGTAGGAGCACGTGCGGTCACAGCCTTCGGCTATCTTCAGGTAGGCATAGTGGCGTGGTGTCGACACCATGCGCTCGCCATACAGCTCTTTCTTAGGTGCTTCGCCGAGGTCGTCGAGCAGCCCTTTCCAGTCAAACTTGCCGTAGAACTTGTCAACCTCGGGTATCTCCGCCTCTAATTCCTTGCGGTAGCGTTCCGACAGGCAGCCCATGACAATCAGCTTCTTCAGCCTCCCTTTCTGCTTGGCGTCGACGAAGCTCATGATGGTGTCGATGCTCTCCTCCTTGGCCTGGGCTATGAAGCCGCAGGTGTTTATCACGGCAATGTCGGCATGCGGGTTCTCGGGGTCGTGTGTCACGTCATAGCCGGCAGCGTTCAGCATTGCCATGAGTTTCTCCGAGTCCACTAAGTTCTTCGAGCAGCCTAATGTTATTACGTCTATGGTCTTGCGCTTCATGCGTCAATGTGTCTGTTGGTCTTGTCTTCAGTTTGCTTTGTTGTCGCCGAAGAGCGAGTCTACGAACTCCTCGCGGCGGAACACCTGTAGGTCTTCCATGCCCTCGCCCAGCCCGATGTACTTCACGGGAATCTTGAACTGATCCGAGATGCCTATCACCACTCCGCCCTTGGCGGTCCCGTCGAGCTTGGTAACGGCCATTGCCGTCACCTCCGTTGCTTTCGTGAACTGCTTTGCCTGCTCAAAGGCGTTCTGCCCTGTCGAACCGTCGAGAACCAACAGCACTTCCTGCGGAGCGTCGGGCACAACCTTCTTCATCACGTTCTTTATCTTCGACAGTTCGTTCATGAGGTTTATCTTGTTGTGCAACCGCCCTGCGGTGTCTATTATCACCACGTCGGCCTTGTTTGCCACGGCAGACTTCAGCGTGTCGAACGCCACCGATGCGGGGTCTGACCCCATCTGCTGCTTCACCACCGGCACGCCCACACGTTCGCTCCATATCTCCAACTGCTCCACGGCTGCTGCACGGAAGGTGTCTGCCGCACCGAGCCAGACGCTCTTGCCGGCCTTCTTGTACTGGTATGCCAGCTTGCCTATGGTCGTGGTCTTGCCCACGCCGTTGACGCCAACCACCATTATCACGTATGGGCTGCTTGGCAGCGGAGCCTCGAAGTCATCGGCATCGGAGGTGTTGTTCTCCGTCAACATCGCCGAAATCTCCGAGTGCAGGATGCCGTTCAGCTCGGAGGTGTTCATGTATTTGTCGGTAGCCACGCGCTTCTCGATGCGCTCTATTATCTTCAGTGTCGTGTCCACGCCCACGTCGGAGGTTATGAGTGCTTCCTCAAGGTCGTCGAGCACGCTGTCGTCGACCTTCGACTTGCCTGCCACGGCTCGTGCCAGCTTGTCGAACAGTCCGCGTTTCGTCTCCTGCAGACCCTTGTCCAACGTCTCTTTCTTCTTCTTGCTGAAGAAACCAAAAAATCCCATATATGTCCTTTAGTCTTAAAATCCTATAATTCCACAAAGGTAGTGCAAGCCTCCGACAATACAAAACGAAAAAGAGCAAGCCCCGCTGCCGGTACGCTGTGTACCCGACCTGCGGAGCTTGCCCTGTTCTTCTTCAGCTACTGTTGCCGTCCCGTGCTTATCTGCCGGTATCGGCGTGCGTAGCTTTCTGTATGAGTGTGTGACGTCTTACTTCTTGAAGAAGTCCTGTACCTTCTCGTTCAGAACCATCTGCTCGTCAAAGATATAAGCACCGGTCTTCGGAGACTTCACCATCTTGATGACCTTGGTGTATGCACGGCCTTCCTTCGAGCCTTCGTGCAGTGTAGCGACTGTTTTCTTTGCCATAGTCTCTTATGCTGTTTTTCTTGTTAGTGTTCCGTTACTTAATCTCCTTGTGCACCGTCATTCTCTTCAGAATGGGGTTGTACTTCTTCAGCTCCAGTCTTTCGGGAGTGTTCTTCTTGTTCTTGGTGGTGATGTAGCGCGATGTGCCCGGCAGGCCGCTATCCTTCATCTCTGTGCACTCAAGGATAACCTGTATTCTATCGCCTTTTGACTTCTTCGACATAGTGCTTTCTCCTCTCTCTACGTGTGTTGTTTCTTGTTAACCAATTACTTTTACCGACTTCCAGTCGCAATAGCCTTTGCTCACGGCGTTCTTCAGTGCGGCATCCAATCCCACCTTATTAATCAGGCGCAGACCGTTGGCGCAAATGTTCAGCCTGATCCAGCAGTCCTCTTCAACATAGTAGAACTTCTTTGAGAACAGGTTCAAATCAAAAGTCCTTTTCGTTCTTCTCTTGGAGTGCGACACGTTGTTTCCGCTCATCGCCTTCTTACCGGTAATCTGACAAATCTTCGACATCTTTATTTCGTGTTTTTATTATTCAGAAAATTGCGCTTCGTAGAAGCAGGGTGCAAAGTAACGACTTTTTTGTTTACCCGCCAAAGTTTTTTGTAAATAAAAATGGATATGATGGGCAGGACATATAGCTCACCCAACACCGTATGGCATCTGACACCGTAGGCACACACGCCACAGGACATGGACACTGTGCACCCGGCACCACATCGATCATGCCTGTAATGCTTCTCGAAACCGCTTGAAGTCGTTCGAGGAGTAGGCTTATGTTCTTTCACATCGTTCGATGTGA
>CAVDAU010000032.1:0-15342 GCA_963607015.1 Streptococcaceae bacterium | reverse complement strand
TGTTCCTTGGAAGTAAGTAAAGATTGACCCCAAAAAGTTTTAGCGGACAGCAATATAAAAAAATGACGAGATGATTACGCAACAAAATATAGCACATCGAAGTCACGGCATTATCCATCGGTCTGCTACCCATAAAAGTCGGAGAGGAATATAGAAGAAAAGGTTGTAGCAGTTAACTGAAGTTGTGTTAGAAGTTAACCTAAGTCGTCTCACATCGTTCGATGTGAGCATTCACAACGGTCGATATGAACATTCACATCGGTCGATGTGAACGTTCACAACGGTCGATGTGAGACGACTTTGGTTAGCTGCTGACACGACTTAGGTCGTCTGTTCGCATGACCATAACGGTGGTCTGTCGTCACTAAACCTGACGGACTCCTCTGCAAGCGTGGCGGTGTCCGGCCGGACGAAGAAACAAAAAGCCCCGCAAGCGTCAGGCTTGCAGGGCATATACTTGGCGTAGCGGGGCTGAGACTTGAACTCAGGACCTCATGATTATGAATCATGCGCTCTAACCGGCTGAGCTATCCCGCCATCATTTCCTTTTGCCATCGCGAGGGTTCTCCCCGGGATTGCGGGTGCAAAGATATGGCGTTTGCCGTAATCTCCAAAACTTTGGTGCGAATTTTTATAATAAAAAAGGGTGGCGAAACTGTTGTATGTATGGAATTTCTATATCTTAGCGACGGAAAAAGAAAAGACAGTCGCTGAGCTATGAAACGCGTGAAATTTGTGTTGGAATATCTGCTGAACACCACATCGGACGACATCCTGTGGGAGTTCATCGGCACGGCTGCGGGGTTGGAGTCGTGGTTCGCAGACAAGGTCGTCATCAACGGGAAAGAGGCTTCTTTCCATTGGGAGGGTGAGGAGCCGCGCAAAGCCAGGATAGCGAGCATGAGGCCTTATCAGAACATCACGTTCAAGTGGCTCGACAGTCCCGATACGCATGAGTTCTTCGAGCTGAAGATGATTGCCGGCGACCTGACGCCGGAGTACATCCTGCAGGTGACCGACTTTGCCGGTGAGGACGAGGTGGACGACATGAAGGAGCTTTGGGACACGCAGATAGAGATACTGCGCCGCACGGCAGGCTTCTGACGGATGCGCACGGCACATATACCCCATGCAACGCCCATGCGCAGCCGGTCTCTTGCGTTTTGCACGGTCTTCGGATTTGCACTATCTTTGCGCACCGAAGCAAAACGGATTCCGAGTGAGAGATGCTGCACATTAAGAAATTGGACATATTCATACTGAAGAGCTTCTGCCTGCTGTTTGTCGGCACGTTCCTCATCTGTCTGTTCATCTTCATGATGCAGTTTCTGTGGAAGTATGTGGACGACATGGTCGGCAAGGGATTGGACGTGACCGTCCTGGCGCAGTTCTTCTTCTACGCATCGCTCACGCTGGTTCCTGCCTCACTGCCATTGGCGGTGCTGCTGGCATCGCTAATCACCTTCGGCAACTTCGGCGAACGCTATGAGTTGCTCGCCATGAAGGCGGCGGGAATATCGTTGCTTCAGATCATGAGACCGCTGATTGTGTTCGTCGGCATCATCTGCTGCGTGTCTTTCGTCTTCCAGAATTACATCGGTCCCAAGGCGCAGACCAAGCTGTGGACGCTTGTCATCTCCATGAAGCAGAAGTCGCCTGAGCTGGACATTCCGGAGCGCACGTTCTACGACCAGATTGACGGCTACAACCTGTACGTCGAAAGCAAGGACCGCAAGACGGGAATGCTCCACAACGTGATGATATACAACTTTGCCAACGGGTTTGAGAATGCGCAGATAATACGTGCCGACTCCGGACGCATGGAGATGACCGCCGACAAGCAGCATCTCTATCTGCATCTCTACCACGGAGAACAGTTCGAGAACCTGCAGTCGCAGAACATGAAGCAGCGCAACGTGCCCTACCGCCGCGAATCATTCGACGAGAAGAACGCCATAATAGAGTTCAACGCCAACTTCAACATCATCGACGAGGGCTTCATGACGAGCCAGTCGAACAGCAAGAACATGGCAATGCTCGAGGAGAGCATCGACTCGATGCGCCTGCAGGTGGACAGCATGGGGCAGTATAATTACAAGACCGCCGTCAACAACACCTACCGCGTGCTGACGCGCCTTGCCGATGTGGACACACTGAAGCTGGCCGACGCTGCCACTACCGGTGGATACAGCATCGACAGTGTGCTGGCACGCGCTCCGCTGTCGGACAAGCAGACCTACTACAACGAAGCCCTGAACAATGCCATAACGGTGCAGTCGGACTGGAGCTTCCGTGGCATGAACATCAATCAGACCATGACGAGCCTGCGCCGCCACCAGACGGCATGGCACGAGAAGATAACGCTCTCGCTGGCCTGCCTCATATTCTTCTTCATCGGTGCACCGTTGGGAGGCATCATCAGAAAAGGCGGATTGGGAATGCCGGTGGTGGTGTCGGTCATCATCTTCATCTTCTACTACATTGTCAACAACACCGGCTACAAGATGGCACGCGACGGCAAGTGGCCCATCATGGCCGGCATGTGGCTGAGCACAGCCGTACTGGCTCCGCTCGGTGCATTCCTGACATACAAGTCGAACAACGACTCCGTGGTGCTGAACACGGATACCTACGTCAACTGGATAAAGCGCGTGCTGGGCATACGCACAAAGCGGCATTTCATGAGGAAGGATGTCATTATCCGTGACATCGACTACCGGCTGTTGCCTGACAAGCTGCGCCGGCTGTCGGCCGACCTTGAGGACTATTCGCGCCGTTGCCGACTGAGGAGTGCTCCCAATTACCTGACCCTGTGGACGAATGTCGCCGACGACAAGAAGTTCGCTGCCCTGTGTGCCGAGATGGAGGAGGTGATAGAGGAGATGTCGAACTCGCGCTCGCTGCATCTGCTCAACGTGCTCAACAAATATCCCGTCATGGCCGATTTGGCGTGCCGCCGTCCTTTCGCGAAGACGTGGCTCAACGTGGTGTGTGCCGTCGTGCTGCCCGTCGGACTGTTCTTCTATGTCAGGATATGGGCGTTCAGGGCCGGGCTGGACAGGGACATAAAGGAGATTGCGAACATCAATAACGAGGCAATAGAGATAATCGACAAGTTGTCGGAAGAGGAAACATAATAAAGTTGCGAGATGAATGATATAAGACTTGACACAATCGAAGAGGCCATTGAGGAATTCAAGGCCGGAAATTTTGTCGTTGTCGTTGACGACGAGGACCGCGAGAACGAGGGCGACCTGATTGTTGCCGCCGAGATGATCACGGCCGAGAAGGTCAACTTCATGCTGAAGCATGCGCGTGGCGTGCTGTGTGCACCAATCACCATTTCGCGGTGCGAGGAGTTGCAGCTACAGCATCAGGTGATGGACAATACATCTTTATTAGGCACACCGTTCACCGTCACGATAGACAAGTTAGATGGCTGCACCACGGGTGTGTCGGCCAAAGACCGTGCCGCCACCATAAGGGCATTGGCCGATCCAGCCTCCACGCCGGAGACCTTCGGCCGTCCCGGTCATGTCAATCCGCTGTATGCACAGGACAAGGGCGTGTTGCGCCGTGCCGGACACACGGAGGCAGCTGTTGACTTGGCACGTCTTGCCGGACTGTATCCGGCAGGTGCACTCATGGAGATAATGAACGAAGACGGCAGCATGGCACGTCTGCCCGAGCTGCGCCGGTTTGCCGACGAATTCGGGTTGAAGCTCGTCAGCATCCACGACCTCATTGCCTACAGGCTCAAGGAAGAGTCGATGGTCGAACGTGGGGTGGAGGTGCATCTGCCGACCGAATATGGCGACTTCCGGCTCATTCCGTTCAAGCAGAAAAGCAACGGACTGGAGCATGTGGCTCTGTTCAAAGGTGCGTGGGAGCCGGAAGAACCCATACTGGTGCGCGTACATTCGTCTTGTGCCACGGGCGACATCTTCGGCTCGAAGCGTTGCGACTGCGGCGAACAGCTGCACAAAGCCATGCAGATGATCGACGCTGCCGGCAAGGGTGTGGTGGTATATCTCAACCAGGAAGGACGCGGCATCGGACTGATGGACAAGATCCGTGCATACAAGCTACAGGAGGAGGGCATGGACACCGTCGATGCCAACATCTGCCTTGGACACTTGGCCGATGAACGCGACTATGGCGTGGGCGCACAGATACTGCGCGAACTTGGTGTTCACAAGATGAGGCTGATGACGAACAATCCCGTCAAGCGCGTCGGGTTAGAGGCCTACGGATTAGAGATTACGGAGAATGTGCCCATAGAGGTCACGCCAAATCCTTACAACGAAGTCTATCTGCGCACCAAGAAGGTGCGGATGGGACACACTTTGCATTTCAAGAACAAATAATAAACAAAACGGGAGTTCAAAACATTATGAATCAGTTATCCGATCGTTTGAACAGTCTGTCGACTTCGGCCACGTTGGCCATGTCGCAAAAAAGCTCTGAGCTGAAGGCGCAGGGCGTTGACGTGATAAATCTTAGTGTCGGCGAGCCGGACTTCAACACGCCCGACCTTATCAAGGAGGCTGCGAAGAAAGCCATCGACGACAACTACTCGCACTACTCTCCGGCACCCGGATATATGTCGCTGCGCGAAGCTGTGGCGGCAAAGCTGAAGAATGAGAACGGACTTGACTTCGCACCGTCGCAGGTCTGCGTGTCCAACGGAGCGAAGCAGGCTGTCTGCAACACGGTGCTTGCGTTGGTGAACCCCGGCGATGAGGTAATCGTGCCTGCACCTTACTGGGTCAGCTACACGGAAATGGCAAAGCTCGCGGGCGGTATCCCCGTTGTTGTCTTTGCAGGCATCGGACAGAATTTCAAGATCACGGGCGAGCAGCTCGAAGCGGCAATCACGCCCAAGAGCAAGCTGCTGATTCTGTGCTCGCCGTCAAACCCTACGGGTGCAGTCTACAGCAAGAGTGAGCTGAAGGCTTTGGCAGATGTCGTGGCACGCCATCCGCAGCTGTACGTCATCTCCGATGAGATTTATGAGCATATCAACTACGTAGGCAAGCACGAGAGCATTGCCCGGTTTGAGGAGATAAGAGACCGCGTCATCATCATAAACGGTGTGTCGAAATCCTATGCCATGACGGGCTGGCGCATCGGCTATGCAGCCGGTCCGGAGTGGATCATAAAGGGCCTGAACAAACTTCAGGGACAATACACGTCGGGACCCTGTTCGGTGTCGCAGAAAGCTGCCGAGGCAGCATACGTCGGAAGTCAGCAGCCGGTCGAGGATATGCGCCGCAAGTTTGAGTGCCGCCGCGACCTGATAGTGAAGTTGGCAAAGGAAATTCCGGGGCTGGAGGTCAATGTGCCCGAAGGTGCGTTCTATCTGTTCCCGAAATGCAGCTCGTTCTTCGGCAAGTCTGCCGGCGACAGAACCATCGGCAACGCCGACGACCTGGCGATGTATCTTCTTGAAGTCGGTCATGTGGCTTGCGTCAGCGGCAATGCCTTCGGAGATCCCGACTGCTTCCGGATGAGCTATGCCACGAGCGACGAGAACATCATCGAAGCGATGAAGAGAATCAAGGATGCGCTTGCTGCGTTGAAGTAAGCATATACCATATTATATATATAGCAAGAGCCTGACCTCGTGAGGGGTCAGGCTCTTGCTTCAATTGCTCCGTCCGGCGTATTGCTCGTCAGACGCTTGTTGTTGTGACTGCTGCCGTCAGTTAGGGCAGGCTGATTGCTTCCTGCGGACAAACACTTGCGCATGTTCCGCACTCCGTGCACATGTCGGGGTTGATGGAATACTTTGTATCGCCCTCTGATATTGCTCCAACCGGGCACTCGTCAATGCAAGTTCCGCAGGTCACACAGTCGTCTCCAATTACGTAAGCCATTTTCTTTAGATTTTTAGTTATTCAGTCATTTTGGTTTCTATGCGGCAAATGTAGGCGTTTTGCCGATTGGTTGTTCACGGGGCTGCGCTGTTTGTCCCCAATTTATAAGCCGTCTAAATAGCGGTCAACTCAGGTCAAGATTGAGATCTTTCTTGAATTTTAGGAGCAGGTTGTTCTTCTCTGCCATCTTCCTGAATTGCTCCGCACGGCTCAGTGCCTGGCCGCTCTGTTCTGTTGCGGACACGGTGATGTTGATTGTCAAGTCCCTGTTCCTGAGCCGTTCCTGCATGAATGTCTGCATCGCCGGACGCATGGCGTTGAACTCCTTTGATGCCAGTTCGTTGTCGACACAGATTGTCACCGTACTTCCGTTCAGCGTGGGCTGCATGGTCTGCATGCGTCTTGCCAAAGCCACCTGCTCTTGCGGCAACGTGGAGGCATATTCCTGCCAGCTTCTGCTTATGCCGTCTTCTGTCAGCGGCTGATTTGCAAACGTCTCGTCCTCCTTCTGCTTTACCGTAGACGCAGGCGCACCCGCTGTTGCCGGCTGTGGGGCTATGCCTTTCGAGCGTGCACTCAAATCTCTTGAGCTGATGACCTTGACGTTCGTCGTCGCGGCTTTCCTGTTCGCGAACGGTGTCGGTGCGTCATGCACCTGTGCCGGTTTTCCCTCGGGTTTATTCTCGGGTTTGTTCTCTGTGACGGGCTTCCTGTATGGCTGAGGCTCCTCGCGTGCCACGGTCGTGCTTTGCTGCTGCCGTATCGGCTTCAGCTGCCCCGCAGGCGGTGTATCGTCATGTGGCGTTAAGTTTTTTTTTTCGGGATAGTCTGTCTGTGCCAGCTGTATCAGTGTGCACTCCACGAGAAACCGCTTGTTGCGGCTGTTCTTGTAGTTCAGTCCGCAGTCGCAGCAGATCTTCATTGCCTTGAACAGGAAGCCTGTCGGACAGCGTTGTGCCTGCTCCACATATCTGTCGCGTATTCCGGCACTGACCTCCAACAGCTGTACGGTCTTGCTGTCCTTGCCGACGAGCAGATCGCGCAGGTGCGAGCCGTAGCCGTTGATGAAATTGCCGGCATCGAAGCCCTTGTTCAGCACCTCGTTGAGCAGGAGCAGGCTGTCGGTCACGTCTTCCTGCAGCAGATAGTCCGTCAGGCGGAAGTAGTACTCGTAGTCCAGCACGTTGAGGTTCTCGATGACGCTCTTGTACGTTATGTTGCCACGACAGAAGCTGACAGCCTGGTCGAATATCGACAGCGCATCGCGCATTCCGCCGTCGGCCTTCTGTGCAATCACGTTCAGAGCCTCCGGCTCATACGTCACGCCCTCGTTCTCTGCCACTTCCGCCAGATGCTTCGTGGTGTCCTCCACGCTGATGCGGTTGAAATCGTATATCTGGCAACGCGACAGTATGGTCGGCAGAATCTTCTGCTTCTCTGTCGTAGCAAGAATGAAGACAGCATGCCGTGGCGGTTCCTCAAGGGTCTTCAGGAAAGCATTGAATGCCGCCGAGGAGAGCATGTGCACCTCGTCGATGATATATACCTTATATCTTCCTATCTGCGGCGGAATCCTCACTTGGTCTACCAGCTGGCGTATGTCGTCTACGGAGTTGTTCGATGCCGCGTCAAGCTCGTGTATGTTGAGCGAACGCCCTTCGTTGAACGCGCGGCACGACTCGCATTCGTCACAAGCCGAACCGTCCGGACGCGGGTCAAGACAGTTGATGGTCTTCGCGAAGATGCGGGCGCACGTTGTCTTTCCCACGCCCCTCGGGCCGCAGAACAGATATGCCTGTGCCAGCTTGCCTGTGGTGATGGCGTTCTTGAGTGTGGTCGTCAACGCCTCCTGTCCGATGACAGAGCTGAAGTTCGTTGGGCGGTATTTACGGGCTGATACTATGTAGTCTTCCATGTGCGTATTGTTGTCTTGCTCCTGTGCCTGCGTGCGGCGGGTTTCTTGTGTCTACAAAGGTAGAGAGATTTTGCCGAACGTGGAAATTCTTACAGTCTTTTAGCGCGTTTGGGCAGACGGGATAAAAGCGTTACTTTTGTCGGTGTTTTTATTGAAGACCTGAAATGAGTATGTTGATAACCCTCTCCATTCTTTTGCTGTCGGCTGTCGGCTTCATGCTTGGCAGGCTGCGTTCCGACATAGTGGCTTTGTGTGCGCTCGTCGCACTTCTCGTGTTCCAAATTCTCACGCCTGCCGAGGCCTTGTCGGGCTTCTCCAATAACGTTGTGATCATGATGATCGGGCTGTTTGTCGTGGGCGGAGCCATCTTCCAGACAGGCTTGGCCAAGATGATAAGCTCGCGCATACTGAAGCTCGCCGGCAAGAGCGAGCTGCGGCTGTTCCTGCTGGTGATGCTCGTCACCTCCTGCATCGGTGCCTTCGTCAGCAACACGGGCACGGTGGCTCTGATGCTTCCCATTGTCGTCAGCCTGGCTGCCAGTGCCAAGATGAATGCCGGTCGGCTGCTGATGCCTCTTGCCTTTGCCAGCAGCATGGGCGGCATGATGACGCTCATCGGAACGCCGCCGAACCTTGTCATTCAGGATGCTCTCCTGTCCGGCGGCTATCAGGGATTGTCGTTCTTCTCGTTCCTGCCTGTCGGCTCCGTGTGCGTGCTGGTGGGCACGATCGTCCTTCTGCCGCTCAGCAAGTGGTTCCTCTCAAAGCGCGGCAACAGCAAGGACAAGGACGGACATTCCTCGAAATCGCTGAAAGAGCTTGTGGCGGAGTATGGCATATCGACCAGCCTGTTCCGTCTGAAGGTGGTACAGGCATCGTCGCTCAAGGGGAAGAGCATCGTCGACCTTGATGTGCGCCGCAAGTATGGGCTTGACATCCTTGAGGTGCGTCGCAGTGACTCTCCGCAATACCGCCTTCTGATGTCGGCAGGCAAGCAGCTGACCGACTTCAGCACCAAGCTGCAGGCAGACGACGTGCTCTATGTCCGTGGCGAGGCGGCGAGTGCGGAACAGTTCTGTGCAGACTATCAGATGGAGATGCTCGACAGTCAGACCTCTGACGCGGCAGGCGGGGGCGACAAGAAGCTCGAATTCTATGATATAGGTATCGCTGAGATTGTGCTGATGCCTTCGTCGAAGCTCATCAGGCAGACCGTCAAGGACACAGGATTCCGCAGCAAGTACAGCGTGAACATTCTGGGCATCCGTCGCAAGAACGAATACATCCTCAGCGACCTGCGCGACGAGAAGATGCACGCCGGAGATGTTCTCCTGGTGCAAGGCTCGTGGGCAGACATAGCCCGCCTCAGCAGTGAGGACACCGAATGGATTGTGCTTGGACAGCCTCTCGAGGAAGCAGCCAAGGTGACGCTCGACCATAAGGCTCCTCTTGCGGCTGCCATAATGCTGCTGATGATCTGTATGATGGTGTTCGACTTCATCCCCGTGGCTCCCGTGACGGCTGTGATGATTGCCGGACTGCTGATGGTGCTGTCGGGCTGCTTCCGCAATGTCGAGGCTGCATACAAGACCATAAACTGGGAGAGCATCGTGCTCATCGCCGCCATGATGCCCATGTCGATGGCACTCGAGAAGACCGGAGCTTCGGAGTTCCTCTCCAACTCGTTAGTGAGCGGGCTGGGTTCCTACGGGCCGCTGGTACTGATGACGGGCATCTACTTCACCACTTCACTGATGACCATGTTCATCAGCAACACGGCGACAGCGGTGCTCATGGCCCCCATCGCCATGAGCAGTGCCGTACAGCTGGGGCTGGATCCCACGCCCTTCCTGCTTGCCGTGGCGGTAGCTGCAAGCATGTGCTTCGCCTCACCGTTCTCGACACCGCCCAACGCACTTGTCATGCCTGCCGGACAATACACATTCATGGATTATGTCAAGGTCGGACTGCCGCTGCAAATCATCATGGGCATCGTCATGGTGCTGGTTCTGCCGCTGATATTCCCCTTTTAGCCGTCGTTTCGGGCTTTGCCGCCCATAGGGACAAGGCTATGGCAAAAAACGGACTATGGGTTCATGTTCCAATGAACTACTAGTTCAAGTGGCAATGAACTATTAGTTCAAGTGCCATCGAACTATTAGTTCATTTTTTTCCAAACCAAGGCTCTTTGTCGAGGCACATCGATATTTGTCTTATCTTTGCGTGGTGAAGCCATGAAGCAAGGATGAATACATTCTCCAACATATTGCGTGTAGTCATGCGGCACAAGTATCTCATCACTCTTGCCGTCTTCGCTGTTATCATCGGACTTGTCGACGACAACAACCTCCTCTATCGGGCGCAGCTGTCGCACAAGGAGAACAGCTTGCGCTCGGAAATCAAGAAATACCGTACCGAATATGAGGAGAGCACGCGCCTGCTCGATGGGCTGAACACCGATTCCACCTCCATAGAGCACATCGCGCGTGAGAAGTACCTCATGAAAAAGCCCGACGAGGACATCTTCGTCTTCGAGGGCGATGTCGGCAAATGACGGAACTACTAACAGACACACCGCGACACACAGCCATGAAAAAGATCCTGTCCGCTTGCTTGCTCACCGGTGCAGTGCTGACGCTTGTCGGCGTTGCCGTCTACATCACGGGGTGGACATACTCGCCCTATCTCTATCTCGCAGGCTCTGTGATGTTCGCCCTCGCACAGATTTTTCTGCACCCGCACTCCGATGATTTCGTCGTCCGCCGTCTCTACAGGCAACAGATCATCGGTGCACTGATTCTCGTTGCATCGGCTGTCATGATGCTGACGTTGCACGACAACGAGTGGCTGCTCGCTCTCGCCGTCGCCTCCTTCATCGAGCTTTACACCTCGTTCCGCATCAGCAGTGTGGAGTAAGCACGCCCGCACAGCCGCACTTCACCAACGCTACACTTTTATTTCGTACCTTTGCCGGCAGACGACGGATAAATGTCGGGCAGACGGATGAGTACGATGAACCACGATTTGAAGAAGATAAAGGCACTGCTGTTCGATGTGGACGGCGTGCTCAGTGCCAACACCATTCCCATGGATATGGAGGGAACGCCGATGCGCACCGTGAACATCAAGGACGGCTATGCGTTCCATCGTGCCGCAGAGTGCGGAGTGCTGATAGGCATCATCTCGGGGGGCACCACGGAGGCTGTCCGCCTGCGCTACGAACGCCTTGGACTGAAGCCGGAGAACGTGATACTCGGCTCGAGCGTGAAGATGCGCGACTATGAGGAGTTCCGCCTGCGCTACGGACTTGACGACGGGGAAATCCTGTTCGTCGGCGACGACATACCCGACCTTGAGGTGATGCGCACCTGCGGACTGCCGTGCTGTCCGCGCGATGCTGCACCCGAGGTGAAGGCTGTGGCGAAGTACATTTCCGAGTGCGACGGCGGCTATGGCGTGGGGCGCGACATCGTCGAGCAGTATCTCAAGGTCCACGGCCTGTGGCTCAACGACGACAAGGCCTTCGGATGGTAGGCGGCACATATTTTTGATGACACACAGACACGAACTAACCATGTTGGACAATCTGAAGAAATACCATATCATACTTGCCTCGAACTCTCCTCGGCGCAAGGAACTGCTGTCCGGTCTCGGACTTGACTATGAAGTGCGCACGCTGCCGGATGTCAGCGAGGCCTATCCCGACAACCTGAGCGGCGGCGACATACCTCTATATATATCAAAGGAGAAGGCCGATGCCTATGTCGCCATGTTGCGGCAGGACGAGCTGATGATAACCGCCGACACCATAGTGTGGCTCCACGGACGCGTGCTTGGCAAGCCTGCCGATGAGGCCGCCGCTGCCGATATGCTGAGACAGCTGTCGGGACAGACTCACGAGGTGTTCACGGGTGTCACCCTGACGACCGTGGCGTGGCAGCGGAGTTTCTTTGTCGGTACGGAGGTGACGTTCTGTGACTTGAGCGACGAGGAGATAGACTTCTATGTCCGTCGCTTCCGCCCGCTCGACAAGGCCGGAGCATACGGCGTGCAGGAGTGGATTGGCTACATCGGCGTGCAGGACATACGCGGGAGCTACTACAACATCATGGGACTGCCGGTGCAGCGTCTCTACAGGGAACTGCTGAAAGTCCGATAGCCCCCTGCCTGTTACCGTAAATAGGATAAGGAAATCAGGAATAAGTGTAAGCTCTCCGTCTGCCGCTCTGCATACATTTGCATGGAGAAGCGGAACACGCAGATATAATATATGGAGAGATTGAGAGGATTTGTAGTTACAGCCGTCATGGCGGCTCTTTTGACTAACGGCATTAAAGCACAGGAAAATATGAACAGTGTATTGTCAGACAGACAGCAGAGCATGATTGCCATCTCCGCCCTTGAGGCCAAAGGCAATCCGGACGGTCTGAAGCAGGCCCTTGTGCAGGGACTTGACGACGGACTGACCGTAAGTGAAATCAAGGAAGCATTGTCGCAGCTGTATGCCTACACCGGCTTCCCGCGAAGCCTCAATGCGTTGGATCTGCTCCGGCAGACCCTTGCAGAGCGGGAGGCACAGGGCATCAAAGACCCTCAGGGCAAGGATGCAGACCCTCTGCCCGCAGGCTATGATGCCTTGCGGGATGGCACCAAGGTGCAGACCGAATTGTCAGGCCGTGCGTTTGACTACACGTTTGCCCCTGCCGTTGACTACTATCTGAAGGCACATCTCTTTGGCGACATCTTTGCACGCAACAACCTGACACATTCGCAGCGCGAGCTTGTGACCGTCAGTGCCCTGTCGGCCTTGGACGGTGTGGAGCCACAGTTGGCGGCTCATGTCAGTGGGGCAAGAAACATGGGACTCAGTGATGCCGAAATCCATGCCATGCCGGCCGTGCTGGCAGAACGTGTTGGCGAACTTGAGGCATACCGCTTGAAGAAAGCGATTGCTGCCGCATACGGAGAGGCGTTCTCCGAGGGGCGGCCTGTGGATAACCGGTCTTTCCCCAAGGGCGAGCCGAACACCGGTTATGCTCGTTACTTCATCGGCGACAGCTACCTCCATCCCTATAGCGTGGACGGCTTGGGAATGTCGAATGTCACCTTCGAACCGCGTTGCCGCAACAACTGGCACATCCATCACAAGACCGGCCAGATACTCGTCTGTGTCGGCGGCTATGGTTGGTACCGGGAATGGGGCAAGCCTGCACAGCTGCTCAAGCCCGGCGATGTCGTCAACATTCCGGCAGAGGTCAAGCACTGGCATGGTGCCACCAAAGACTCCTGGTTCCAGCATCTCTCGATCATGGTGCCGGTAGAAGGTGCGACGAGCGAATGGCTCGAGCCTGTGGGCGACGAGGAATACGACAAGCTCTAAAGCAGCTTCCTGCTGTGGGGCTGCTCATACCGGGCAGGCGATGTCCATCATCAGCGGAATGTCGTTCCCGTTGATGCCGTGTGCCTTCAGCGTGTCCGCGTCGGCAAGGAAAGCGTTGCGGAAGTCGTCTGTCGAGTTGTAGAGGGAGTATGCCTTTCCGTAGTCGGCTATGGCTTCCTCCGTCTGTCCGCACCACCAGCAGATGTGTCCGGCATTCAGATAGTCCGCTGCCGACGGAGCGGATGCAGCCAGCACCTTGCCGGAATACAGCGTCGCCGGCTTCTCCTTGCCGAGCATGAACGAACACCAGGCTATTGCGCGACAGGCATTGACGTTGTTCTCGTCGGCAAGTTCAGCCTTGTAGAAATACTGCAGTGCCTCTTCATAGTGTTCCGTCTCCAACAGGCACCGTCCTGTCTGCATCGCAATCTTCATGTCTTGCGGTTGCAGGAGTTCAAGCTCACGGTAGCAGGCAAGTGCGCCCTGCCGGTCTCCCGCCTTGCGGCAGCATGTGGCAAGATGCCTCAGCGTCCATGCGTCGCCATGATGCAGGCGGTCGGCCTCCTCGTATGCCTTGCGTGCCTCGTCATACCTGCCGTCTTTCTGTAGGCAGAAGCCGTCGTGCCGGTAGATGCCGGCACCGGCAGAACCGGTGGCCATGATGTCCCGATAGATGTCGTGCGCATCGGCATAGCGTTTCCGGCTGAAGCGGTATTCGGCTATGGGCATAAGGGATTCCATGTTGCATAGAAACGGCTTCAGAAGAACGTTCCGGTGCAGGTCTATACGCTCGTCGAAGATGTTGCGCGGTGCAATCTTGAACCTTGATAGCGTGAAGAACCTGTACAGGTCCTGCAGATATGAGCGGATGATATATCTTGTGTCGAAAGTCACCTCCGCGAAGTCATCCTTCATGGCATTGAGCGCATCGATGGCAGACTGCGGCATTTGGCTGATGAATGTCTCGCGCTGCGTCCCTGTCAGTCCTGCCAGCAGCATGGCAAAGGAATACTTGTCGCTGTCGCAGAAATAGTCGGTCGCCGCGAGCGAGTGCAGGAGAAGCGAAGCCGACGACCCGTTGTCGTTGGCGCGTGCCACGGCACTCACGGTCTCGTCGAAGGGGTAGAGCCACGCAAATGCCTCGTTGAACCAGCCGAAGCGTTTCAGCTGCGAGAACGCACCGATGTTTATGTCGTCGCCCGACTCCTGCATCTCCTGAATCTGCTCGATGGTCTTGCGCGAGGTGTCGTCCCATGCGGGATTGTCGTCGCCGTCCTCTGCGTCGTCGTCGAGATTGAGGTTGTGCAGGTTCCGCGATGCCTTCACTATCTCCGGCATTATCGTGTCGCGCATCTTCCTGTTGACGTTGTCGGTGTCTTGACAGTGGAGCAGCTGCATGTAGATGAGCGACAGCTTGTGGGTGAAGTCCTCCACTTCATCGTTGAGAAAGCCGATCCGGCTGCACAGGTCGCTGTCGATAGCCACGCGCTCCTGATATGCGTGTGCCAGCATGACTATACCCGTCAGCGCACGCAGGGCGACGCGCTCGTCCCGGCGGTGGCGGCATGCCGCGAGCAGCCACACCACCTTGGCGCGGTCGTAGCACGACAGCACGGAGAGCGTCACGGCACTGACCGTGAGGCACAGTGCGTTTCCGTCCACGCTGTCCGGCGAAAGCATTTCGTGTGCCTTCGTGCTCGTGTCGACGTCCCAGCAGAGGTCTGCCATGAGGCCGTCGAACAGCATGCGCAAGTTGGCTTCCTTCTCATCCGTCTCCTCCGCCTGCTTCTGCCGCTGACACTTGGAGAGTGCCTCAAAGCAGTAGTAGCCGCCTCCTGCTGCCTGTAGCGCATTGGCACGTTGCAGGTCGGCGATGTGCAGGGCCTGCAGCAACAGATTGTCATACAGCTTGTCCCGTTCGGGGTCGGCAGCTCCCTGTGCCATATAGCGCAGCATGTAGTCATAGGAGGTGACGGCGTTGTGAAGCAGCGAATCTGTCTCCCGGCTGCCTTGTCCCGCGTGCTGCGCAGACATCAGCGTCAGAGCCTCCTTCAGCCGTCGGGCAAGTATCAGCTCTGTCACTTGCTTGTGGATTTGTTCTATCGATTGTATGTCCATAGGTGGCGTTCTTTTCACCTGACAAAGATAATGCAAATTCTTTCCTTTCA
>CAVDAU010000031.1:0-15553 GCA_963607015.1 Streptococcaceae bacterium | reverse complement strand
GGATTCTTGCCCCGTGCACGACCGTGCTGAGGAAGAGAGCCGCCACCCACGCACACAACGCTGTTTGAATTATATATAGTAAGAGAATAAAACCAGCCTGTTGGTGAAGCGAAGGCATTCCGCCGGAGCTTTTAAAAGGGAATACGGTCAGAATCCGTAGCAGTTCCCCCTACTGTGAGGCCATGGCGCAGTCTCATGCAGACCGCGTCCATAAGAGAATCCACAACTGCCACCGCCTGTGTCAAGCGCGCGACACGTCAGGACGGGAAGGCATCTTGAAAGGCCAAGTCAGGAAACCTGCCACAGGCAAACACAGTCAACATCAGTCGTTTCGGGGGAAAGGAACGATGTGTACAAACATTAATTCTTTAAACAGTCATGCGACTTAGAAAAGATTCAATTGGCATGGTGCTTTGTGCCGTCGCGTTTGCGAGTGCGGCACAGGCACAAGTGAGAGACCTTGAGAGAGACACCATCGGGTTGGACGAGGTAGTGGTGACAAGCCATTTCAACCGTCCTTCGGCGGTGGGCAAGCTGAACATTCCGCTAAAGAACGCACCGCTCTCGGTCTCCACCTTGGGTGAAAGGAAGATGGAAGACCTGAACCTCACATCACTGATCCAAGCCACACGCAACGTCACCGGCGTTCGCCCCAACAACTCCTATGGCGGTTTCCAGACATTCACAATCCGAGGCTTCAGCGACTTCGTGCTGCTCAACGACGGTGTTCGCGACGAGCGTCACAACCTTTGGTCGTCCGCACCCAACGCCGGCCTTGCCTCCATCGAAAGGGTTGAGATACTGAAGGGTGCAGCGTCCGTAATGTTCGGCCACTCAGCCCTCGGCGGCGTGATCAATCTCGTGCACAAGCAGCCGACAACGCAGAAGCACGTGAATGCCCAACTCGGCATCGGCAGCTGGGGACGCTACCACGTGCAGGGAGGAGCCGGCGGTGCTGTCAACAGATGGCTTGACTTCCGCACGGACTTCTCGATGAGCGGTGGCGACGGCTGGCGTCACACCAACGACAAGAACTACAACGCCTACCTGGCTCTGCTGTTCAAGATGTCGCCCAATGACCGCCTGCTCTTCAGCGCGAGTGCCAAGAACGACCGCCTCGGAAGCGACACCGGACAGCCGCACTTCACCACCGACATCTACAATGCCGACGGCTCGAAAGCATACGGCAGTGGCGACCTGCCCGATTTCATCGACAGACGCACACGCTATGCCGACCCCGAAGACCACCTGAACGACAAGGACATCACCTTCAACCTCGACTACACACACGTCTTCGGCAGCGGATGGACGCTGAACGACCACATGTCCTACTATCTTGACGACCTGGACTATTATGCCACGGAGACGCTGAACTACGTCACCTCGACCACCGATGTCTACGACCATTACTACATGAACGGAGACACCAAGACATATATCGACATCAACCACATTCAGCGGGGCGGGTTCAACTTTGCCTATCAGGTCAACCTGTTCCAGAACCAGCTGGAGCTGAAGGGGACGGCGAAGACAGGCAGCGTGAAGCACGACCTGCTCTTCGGCTACAACTTCAGCGGGATGTATGCTCCGCGCTACCGCAACTACAGCCGTGACTACACCGGCGACGGCGTGAACTCCGTTGTCGATGCCGTTAGCCCGATACTCAACCAGGGCTACGTGTCCCACCCCTTCAGCAAGAAGCTGCAACTGTGGGAGTACACGCACGGCATCTACGTGGGCGACTACCTGCATCTGACCGACAAGCTCGCGGCTCTCGTGAGCCTCCGCTACGACCGTTTCGACCGCACCTACCGCGAGAACGACACCGACGGCAAGACGGTGGAAGTCTTCGGCAAGAAGACCCACATGCACGACAACGCGCTGACCTACCGCTTCAGCCTGCTCTATCAGTTCACCAAGGACTTCAACGTCTACGCGTCGACCAGCAACTTCTTCAAGCCGTCGCGCACCTCGGCGGCAGACGGATACATCTACATAGGCAGTGACGGCAAGCAGATAAAGCCCAAAGGCACCAACGTGTTCGACCCCATCCGTGGCTATCAGTATGAGGTCGGCTCGCACATGGGATTCAGCTCGCGCTTCAGTGCAAACGTCGCCGCGTTCTATATCCTGAAGAGCAACATGATACAGAGCCTCGGCAAGACATCGGACGGCACCAACGTCAGCGGCCAGGTGGGCAAGGCCGACTCGAAAGGCTTTGAGGTGGACATCCTTGCCGAACCGGTGTTCGGCTGGACCATCGACGCCGGCTACACATTCACCGAAGCCAAAGTCAAGGAGTACGCCAAGAACGAGTATGCCGGCAACACACAGGCAGGCAACTATCTGACAGGCGCACCCAAGCACATGGCCTACGGATGGACATTCTACGAGTTCAGCAACAACGCGCTCGACGGACTGAAGATAGGCGTGGGCTTCAACAGCAGCAGCAAGTCCTATGTCAATGCCGCCAACACCATGAGCTTCGACGCATACGCCATTGCGAACGCGATGGCAAGCTACCGCTTCGACAACTGGAAGCTACAGCTCAACGTGGACAACGTCTTCGACAAGACATACTACACCACGGCAGTCAGCACCACGGGATACATCCCCGAGCAGGGACGCAACTTCCGGTTCACGGCCACGTTTGCCTTGTAAGGAGAGCATAATGGACTTCTGCGTATGAACAGGTTCATAATCAAATTTCACAGAGTGCTGGGGACATTCCTCAGCATTCTGTTTCTGATGTGGTTCGTGTCCGGACTGGTGCTTGTCTATCATTACTTCCCGTATGTGCACGACAAGGATCTGCCGGCACACGCGCAGCCTCTGGACACGGCTGCATTGCTGCCGATGGCAGACATCGTTGGCGGCGCGCGCATGCACCGCGACTCCATTGCTTCGGCGGTGTTGCAGCGGCACGCCGATGTCTACACGGTGAAGCTGACCGACTGCAACGGCAACGAGGAACTTGTCGACGCGCAGACGGGACGGAGCGTGCCGCGCTTCAGCGACCGGCAGCTCAGGCAGGTGGCCTCGGCATGGCACGGCGGCGACATCACGCTGCTCGACAGCCTCAGCAGCATCGACCTGTGGCTGATCTACGCCTATCCGCACAAGGAGTGGCCGGTGCTGAAGTACGGATTCAGCGGCACGGACAGGGCGGAGATATACCTGTCTTCGCGCACGGGCGACGTGGTGCAGTACACCACCGCCGAGTCGCGCTTCTGGGCGTGGTGCGGTGCGATACCTCACTGGATATACATCACGTGGCTGCGCGAAAACGGCTCCGCACTGTGGCGCGATGTCGTCGCGTGGGTGTCCGGAATAGGCATCTTTGCGGTGCTGAGCGGACTGTATGTCGGCATCAGAGCCACCGTCATGGCACGCCGCCGCCGCAGCAGCAGGAGTGAGCTGACGCCATACGTCAAGCCGCTGTTCCGCCGGCATCACGTCCTCGGACTCCTGTTCGGACTGTTCGCACTCACCTACGTGTTCAGCGGATTCATGTCCGTGCGCCGCGTGCCGCAGTGGCTGGTTCCCGTGACGGAGCAGCGCGACGTGCAGACAGACATCAAAGGCTCGGCAAGCATCCGTGTCGATGATTTCACCGCAGACTACCGCGACATCATTGCGCGGACGGGAGCAAAAAGGCTGACGTGGACACTCGTGGGGCGCAAGCCGGTCTACCGCATCGAAGGCAGTGCCGACGGCACGACGCTGCTGGTCGACGCACAGAGCGGAGCACCGTTCACGATAGGCCGCGAGACGTGCCGCGACATAGTGGCAGAAGCCTTCGGCAGGCAGACAGCGTGCGAAGTCTCATGGCAGACCGAGTATGACCGGTACTACATCAGCTTCCGCGAGGAACGCCGTCCGCCGCTGCCCGTATGGAAGATTGCCGTGGACGATGCCGACCGCAGCGTCTACTACCTGAACCCCGCCGACGGCACGGCGAGATACTACAACAGCAACACCCGACTGCGCTCCATAGCCTACGGCGTGCTCCACTGCTTCAACAGCCACTACTTCACCCTGCACCCCACCCTGCGCATCGCCGCAATCTGGGTTCTGATGATTGGCGGTGCCGCACTGTCGCTGACGGGCATCGTCATGGGCATACGGCGCATCCGGCACCGGTAGCCTGCATCATACGGGTCATTAAATCAAGTTACGCGCGTAAACATTTTCATTTACGCGCGTAAACCATTTCATCTACGCGCGTAAATCATTCAATCTACGCGCGTAAACCATTTCATCTACGCGCGTAAACCGTTTCGATACCGTGGAGCACCGTCTGCGCGCTCTCCGCATCGTGCGCGCCGTTTGTCGGCAAAAAGGTTGTGTTTGTCGATTTTGGTTTGTGCGGACGGCAGAAGCGAATACTTTTGTTCCGGCGAAAAGAATGTAGAACGAAAGAAACACATCAACACACACACATATTAGTTATGAAGACATTCAACAAGATCTTTGGACTGACAGTGCTCGGCATGGCTTGCGGCATGGGTGCGGACGCGCAGACGGACATCACCATGCACCGGCAACCCTCCGACACCGACACCACGCAGACGGTCGTGGCACAGCCCGCACAATGGACGCTACAGGCCTGCATCGACTACGCACTGAAGCAGAACATCAGCATACAGCAGAACAGGCTGAGTGCCGTCAGTTCGCAGATTGACGTGGCATCGGCAAAGGCCGACTTCCTGCCCAACATCTCCGCCAGCGTGAGCCAGCGCATCGTGAACCGCCCAAACAGTTCGAGCAACACGATGATCAGCGGCGACCTCATCACCACGTCGACGAGCAAGACCAGCTACAACGGCAGCTACGGCGTGGACCTGAACTGGACGCTGTTCAACGGCAGCAGGATGAACACGCTGAAGCAGCAGCGGCTGAACGCCGAATCGGCAAGCCTCGACGTGGCGGAGAGCGAGAACACCATCATCGAGAACATCACGAAGATGTACATACAGATACTCTACTCGGCAGAGGCCATCAAGATAAACGAGTCAACCCTCGAGACCAGCCGCGCCAACTTCGAGCGCAGCAAGCAGCTGTTTGAGGCGGGAAGCATCTCGAAGGCCGACCTGGCACAGCTGGAGTCGCAGGTGAGCCAGGACAACTATTCGCTCGTGACCTCACAGGCCAACCTCCAGAACTACAAGCTGCAGCTGAAGCAGCTGCTCGAGCTTGGCGGCGAGGAGGAGATGGATCTGTATCTGCCCGAGGTGGGCGACGACGACGTGCTGACACCGCTGCCCTCGCGCACCGACGTGTATAACGCCGCACTGGCCATGCGCCCCGAGATACAGGCGGGCAAGCTGGACATCGACGCCTCCGAGGTGGCGATAAAGGTGGCACGGGCCGGCTACCTGCCGACGCTGAGCCTCAGCGCAGGCATCGGGACAAGCAACGCCAACGGCAGCGACTTCACCTTCCGCGAGCAGGTGAAGAACAACTGGAACAACTCCTTGGGACTGACCCTGAGCATCCCCATCTATGACAAGCGTTCCACGAAGTCGCAGATACAGAAAGCCAAGATACAGAAGCGCAACAGCGAGCTGCAGCTTCAGGACAAGCAGAAGACCCTGTACAGCAACATCGAGAACCTGTGGCTCGACGCCAACAGCGCACAGCAGCAATACATCGCCGCGAAGGAACAGACCAAGAGTGCGCAGACCAGCTTTGACCTCGTTCAGGAGCAGTTCAACCTGGGCATGAAGAACACGGTGGAACTACTGACCGAGCAGAACAACCTGCTGAGCGCACAGCAGCAGATGCTGCAGGCCAAGTACATGGCCCTGATGAACGAGCAGCTGCTGAACTTCTACAAGGGCGAGACAATCGACATCGAGTGACGACAAAGAACAGAAACAAAAAAACACATACACACACAACAACGCATTATGAAAAAGAAGACTATGGTATGGATTGCCGTCGTGGCAATCGTGGCGGTAGCAATCGGGATTTTCATCTTCGGCGGCAACGGGAAGAGCAAACAGACCATTGCGTTCGAGACCGTGAAGATCGTGAGAGGAAATGTGGCAGAGTCCATCACCGCCACCGGTACGGTGAAGCCCGTGACCGAAGTAGAGGTGGGCACGCAGGTCAGCGGCATCATCGACAAGCTGTATGCCGACTACAACACCGAGGTGAAGAAAGGACAGCTCATTGCCGAGATGGATCGCGTGACGCTGAACAGCGAGCTGCAGAGCGCACAGGCGCAGTACAGCAGTGCGAAAGCCGACTTCGAGTACCAGACGAAGCTCTACGAGCGCAACGTGGCACTCCACGACAAGCAGCTCATCAGCGACCAGGACTTCGAGCAGTATGAATACAACTACCTGAACGCTAAGAGCCAGCTCCAGAACACCGAAGCATCGCTTGCCAAGGCACGCCGCAACCTGTCCTACGCCACCATCACGTCGCCGATAGACGGTGTCGTGATAAGCCGCGAGGTCGAAGAGGGACAGACCGTGGCAGCAGGCTTCGAGACCCCGTGTCTCTTCGTCATCGCTGCCGACATGACGCAGATGGAGGTCGTTGCCGATGTCGACGAGGCAGACATAGGCGGCGTGCAGGAAGGCCAGCGTGCCGTGTTCACCGTAGATGCCTATCCGGACGACACGTTCGAGGGCGTGGTGAAGCAGGTGCGCATGGGCAGCACGAGCAGCTCCTCGTCTTCCACAACATCGACTGTGGTGACCTACGAGGTCGTGATTGCAGCCGGCAACCCTGACCTGAAGCTGATGCCGAGACTCACTGCCGATGTCACGATATACAAGAACGAGCACGACAACGTGCTGACCGTGCCAAACAAGGCTCTGCGCTTCACGCCGACCAAGGAGCTGGTGGGCAACGCCACGGTGAACAACGTGAAGGCAGCCAACAAGCTGTGGACGAAGGAAGGAAACGTGTTCACCGCACATGAGGTGCAGATAGGCGTGCAGGGCGAGGCAAGCACCGAAATCACCGGCGGACTGCCCGAAGGCACGGAGATTATTCTCGAAGCACGCATCGACTCAGGCCTGAGCGAACTCGACTCGCTGTCGCAGCGCA
The DNA here is from genome assembly GCA_963607015.1 of Streptococcaceae bacterium. Taxonomy (GTDB): domain Bacteria; phylum Bacteroidota; class Bacteroidia; order Bacteroidales; family Bacteroidaceae; genus Bacteroides. The sequence continues at coordinate 8,488 of CAVDAU010000031.1, read as the reverse complement.
ACGGGAACGGCATGTTCGGCGGTCCCGGCGGTGGCCCCGGCGGCCCCGGTCCCGGTCCGATGTAAAGAGATGCAGATGCCGAGTAAAGATACACCATATATATATAATACAGGAGAAAGTATGAGTAAAGCAGTCATTGAGCTACACGACATACGGCGGAACTTCATCGTCGGCGGCGAGACGGTACACGCCCTGCGCGGAGTCTCGTTCACCATCACCGAGGGCGAGTTCGTCACCATAATGGGAACATCGGGATCAGGCAAGTCCACGCTGCTGAACACGCTGGGCTGCCTCGACACTCCCACCGGCGGAGAGTATATACTCGACGGCGTGCCGGTGAAGTCGATGTCGAAGAACCAGCGTGCACGGCTCCGCAACCGCAAGATAGGCTTCGTGTTCCAGAACTACAATCTGCTGGCCAAGACCACAGCCGTGGAAAACGTCGAGTTGCCGCTGATGTATAACGACGAGGTTTCTGCGGCAGAACGCCGCCGCAGAGCCGTAGAAGCCCTGATGGCCGTGGGATTGGGCGACCGCCTGGAGCACAAGAGCAACCAGATGTCGGGCGGACAGATGCAGCGCGTGGCCATAGCGCGGGCCTTGGTCAACAATCCGGCGGTGATCCTCGCCGACGAAGCCACGGGCAACCTCGACACCCGCACCTCGTTCGAGATTCTCGTGCTCTTCCAGAAGCTGCACGCCGAGGGACGCACCATTATCTTCGTCACCCATAATCCGGAAATCTCGCAGTACAGCACACGCACCATCCAGCTGCGCGACGGACAGATCAAGAGTGACACAGTGAACAACAACATCCTTGACGCAGCGGAGGCTCTCGCCGCGCTGCCTGTTCAAAAGGACAACGATTGAGGAGGCAGACATATATGAACTTTACAAATCTATTCAGAATAGCATTCAAGGCCATTGCCAACAACAAGATGCGCTCGTTCCTGACGGCACTGGGCATCATCATCGGCATTGCGTCCGTGATTGCGATGCTCAGCCTCGGACAGGCGACAAAGGAGCAGGTGAAGGGTCAGATCTCCGAGATGGGGACAAACATCATCACCATAATGCCGGGCGGCGAGACGCGCGGCGGCGTGCGTCAGGAAGCCAGTGCCATGCAGACGCTGAAGATTGCCGACTATGAAGCCCTGCGCAGTGAAGCCACGTTCCTCTCGGCCATATCGCCGGTTTCGTCGGCTTCAGGCCAGCTCATCGCCGGAGGCAACAACTATCCGGCATCGGTGAGTGGCGTGAGCATGGACTACCTGACCATACGACAGCTCGAGATTGAGGAGGGCGAGATGTTCACCGAAGACGACGAGCGCGTGTCGGCAAAGGTGATAGTTATCGGCAAGACCATTGCCGACAACCTCTTCCCCAACCAGGACCCGATAGGCAAGACCGTCCGGCTGAACCAGGTGCCGTTCCGTGTCGTGGGACTTCTCAAGGCAAAGGGATATAACTCGATGGGAATGGACCAGGACGAGATTGTGCTGGCACCATACACGACGGTGATGAAGCGGTTGCAGTCGCAGACATATCTTGGCAGCATCATGGCTTCGGCTTTGTCTGAAGAGCTGACGACCAACGCCGAGAACGAGACAACGCAGATTCTGCGACGCACGCACAAGCTGAAGAGCACGGACGACGATGACTTCACCATACGCTCCATGCAGGAGATGATGGAGATGATGGACACCGTGACGGGTATGCTGACGGCACTGCTGGCAGGCATAGCGGGCATATCGCTGCTCGTGGGCGGCATCGGCATCATGAACATAATGTATGTGTCCGTCACCGAACGCACACGCGAAATCGGCCTGCGAATGTCCGTGGGAGCACGCGGGGCAGACATCCTCGCACAGTTCCTCATCGAGGCACTCGTGCAGTGTCTGGCAGGAGGCGTGATCGGCATCATCGTCGGATGTCTGGGTGCTGTCATCGGACTGACGATAATGGACATGCCCGTGGTGATAGAGACCTCGAGCATAGGACTGGCGTTTGCCGTCTGCACCGTCATAGGACTGTTCTTCGGATGGTATCCGGCCAAGAAGGCTGCCAACCTTGACCCGATTGACGCAATCAGGTATGAGTAATGACAAGCAACGTGGGTGCGGATCTCTGCATCCACGTTGCCATAAGAAAAGAATCGCAACATGAACGACAAGCCGACATTCAAGGACATTTCATTCAAGCTGCTGCCACACGTTGCCGTATGGGGGCTGATATTCTTCTTTCCCTATATAATTATAGCGCAGGCCGGTGCGGAAGTGATGCCGTTTGCCTCGTATTGCAAGTGGGTGAGCGTTGCAGGGATGACCTATGTTGTCGCCTACTATGGCAACTATTGCCGGTTGGTGCCGCAACTGTTGCTCAAGAACCGTACAGTCCTGTTCCTGATTGCCAATGTTGTGCTGATACATGCCTGTCACTTCGTCTTCAATCTGTGGATGCGAAAGATGTGGATAGAATATGACTTTGTCCACATCGCTCCCCCACCCGACCCCTACGACTTCCGTCCATGGAGCCCGATACACGTTCTCGGCGATTTGTTGCCCTATGTCCCTGCGGTCTTCGTGGCATCGTTCGTTCGCATGAATGCACGCTGGCGCGTGTTGGAGACACTACAGAAAGAATCGGCCAAGCAGCTGGCAGAGGCTGAGGTGCAGAACATGCGCAACCAGCTGAGTCCGCACTTCCTGCTCAACACGCTGAACAACATCTATGCCCTCATTGCATTCGACACGGACAAGGCGCAGAGCACCGTGCAGGAACTGAGCAAGCTGCTGCGTCATGTGCTGTACGACAACCAGCAGCCGACCACGACGCTCAGCAAGGAGATAGAGTTCATACGCAGCTACATAGAGCTGATGCGCATACGGCTGTCGGGGAACGTGAAGCTGACGACGGAGTTCAACGTGAAAAAAGACTCGCAGACAGAAATATCTCCGCTGATATTCATATCTTTGATCGAGAATGCTTTCAAGCACGGGATTTCCCCCACCGAGCCGAGTTTCATAAACATAACACTGAGCGAGGAGAATGACACGATAAAATGCGTGATCGTGAACAGCAACTTCCCCAAGAGTGCGAAGGACAAGAGCGGAAGCGGCATCGGGCTGCAGCAGGTGCAGCGACGGCTGGACCTGAGCTATCCTGACAAATACGAGTGGGAGAAAGGCACGAGTGCCGACGGCAAGGAATACTACTCAAAGATAACACTCCATACAGACTGAACGGTTATGAAACTGAAATGCGCAATAGTCGACGACGAACCTCTGGCACTCGGACTGCTGAGAAGCTACGTACTGAAAACTCCGTCACTGGAACTTGCGGGCGAATACTCGAGTGCCGTGCAAGCCATGAAGGAACTGCCCAACAAGCACATTGACCTCATCTTCCTCGACATACAGATGCCGGACTTGAGCGGACTGGAGTTTTCGAGGATGATTGACAGCAAGACGCGGATAGTGTTCACCACAGCATTCCAGCAGTATGCCATCGAGGGCTACAAGGTCAACGCGCTTGACTATCTGCTGAAACCCATCTCCTATGCCGACTTCGCAGGTGCCGTAAACAAGGCCGTGCAGTGGTTTGAACTGCTGGAGCAGCCGCGCGAGCAGGTGAACAGCATCTTTGTGAAGAGCGAATACAAGCTCATACAGGTTGAGCTGAAAGACATTCTGTACATAGAAGGGCTGAAAGACTATGTAAAGATATACGAGGATGGGGCTTCAAAGCCCATTCTCTCGCTGATGAGCATGAAAAGCCTCGAAGACATGCTGCCGCCGTCACGCTTCATTCGTGTGCACCGCTCATTCATCGTGCAGAAAGACAAGATACGTGTCATAGACCATGGCCGCATCGTCTTCGGCAAGACCTATGTGCCCATAGGCGACAGCTACAAGCAGCAGTTCCAGGAATTTCTGGACAAACGCAGCTACAATTAGGACACCGCGAAATAGAAACACATTCGCTTGGATATTGTCCAAGAACATCTATCTTTGCACAGTTTTTAAACTTTTGTGCAATTAGTATGGAACAGAGTTTCTTGGCTTTGATTGAGAAAGCTATTAAAGATTATTGGGATCTTGACGCGCTGACAGACTATAACGGAGCGACGTTGCAATATAAGGACGTGGCACGCAAGATTGAGAAGATACATATCCTATTCGAACACATCGGACTGAAGAAGGGAGAGAAAGTGGCCCTGTGCGGACGCAACTCTTCACACTGGGGCGTGGCTTTCCTTGCCACGTTGTCATACGGAGCAGTGGCGGTACCTATACTGCATGAGTTCAAGGCCGACAATATCCACCACATAGTGAACCACTCGGGAGCACGCTTCCTCTTCGTCGGCGACCGCGTGTGGGAGAACCTGAACGAACAAATGATGCCGAACATCGACGGCATTATCCTGCTTACAGACTTCTCCGTGATAATGTCGCGCAACGAGGCTCTGAACTACAGCCGAGAGCATCTGAATGAGATATTCGGACACAAGTTCCCCAAGAACTTCCGTCCGGAACACGTGTCTTTCCATCACGACCAACCCGAAGAGCTGGCGTTGATAAACTACACTTCCGGCACCACAAGTTCGTCCAAGGGCGTGATGCTGCCATATCGTTCCCTGTGGTCGAACATGGCTTTCGCCATGGAGAAGATACCGTTCCTGCATGCCGGCGACCGCATTGTCAGCATCCTGCCGATGGCACACATGTTCGGAATGAGCTTTGAATTCCTGTTTGAGTTCTGCGTGGGGTGCCACATCTTTTTCCTCACGCGTACACCGTCGCCAAAAATCATCACGCAGGCTTTCAGCGAGGTCAAGCCATCGCTGGTCATCACCGTACCGCTGGTGGTGGAGAAGATGATAAGGAAGAACGTACTGCCGCAGCTCGAGAAGCCATCGATAAAGATGCTGCTGAAGCTGCCCGTCATAAACGCAAAGGTGAAAGAGCAGATCTGCCACAAGATCATCGAGGGCTTCGGCGGAGAGATGAAGGAAATGATTATAGGAGGTGCGCCGCTGAACAAGGATGTGGAACGGCTGCTGAACTCCATAAGCTTCCCCTATACCGTGGGATATGGCATGACGGAATGTGGCCCCATCATAACCTATGAGGACTGGCACACGTTCAAGATGTTCTCCTGCGGAAGAACCGCTCCGCGCATGGAGGTGCGTATCGATTCGCCCGATCCCGCAAACGTTGCCGGCGAGATAATCTGCCGTGGCACCAACGTGATGTTGGGCTACTACAAGAACCCCGACGCCACGTCACAGGCTGTCGACAAGGACGGATGGTTGCACACCGGCGACTTGGCCACGATGGACGCAGCAGGACACGTCACCATAAGGGGACGAAGCAAGAACATGCTGCTGGGCACCAACGGACAGAACATCTATCCCGAAGAGATTGAGGGACAACTGAACAACATGCAGTATGTGTCAGAGAGCATCATCACGCAGCACGGCGACAAGCTGGTGGCACTGGTATATCCCGACTTCGACGAGGCGTTTGCCAACGGATTGGAAGAGAAAGACATCGCGGCAGCCATGGAGCATAACCGCCAGCAGCTGAACGCCAACCTTCCGGGCTACAGCCAGATAGCCAAGGTGAAGATATACAACGAGGAGTTTGAGAAGACCCCGAAGAAATCCATCAAACGCTACCTCTACCAAAACGTTTGACCGGCACATGACCGCCGGTAAAACGTCAGAGGTATCAGAAATCCTTACCCTCAAACAGCGACCCGCTTGAGACTGACGTTGTCTTTCCGCCAAAGGCATTGAAGTTGAACGACACCGAAGCTACGATATTGGGATACTTGGGGCGTACCCATGTCTCAGAAAGCAGCGTCGGCGTGGAGCGGTAGTTGTGGTATTTGGCCGTGTGCAGAATGTCGTGCGCCACGACAGACAGCGTCAGCTTGCCCTTGGCCAGGTTGTGACGGTAAGCGGCATCGAAATAGCAGTAGGCATACTCCTTGCCCTGCGTCAGGTTCACCGGTGTCACGACGTGCGAGTCTATCTGCAGGCGTGCATCCTTGCTCAGAGTGAAGGCATTGACCCACCCTATTTGTCCACTCACGCCGTCAGCGTCGGCACTCCCCGCGAAGTGGCTGTTGAAGTCATAGCGGTAGACGCTGCCGCTGAGCGTGCCGGTCCACCAGCGCACGGGCTTCACCACAATGCTCATCTCCAGCCCCATCTCCACCTGATTGCCGGCATTGATTATGGAGTCGAGTGTCACGCCCGGCTCGTAAGCCACACGCACATTGTCAATCACGTCCTCGCGGCTGCGGAAGTAGCCTGTCACGTTGGCGGAGTGCCCGCCGTCCCACTGCTTGCTCCAGCCCAACTCAACGGAATGGATATACTCAGGATTGATGTCGGGGTTGCCAATCTTCTTGGTATAGTAGTCTTCGTAGGTGATGTACGGCTCCAGCTGCCAAATGCCCGGACGGTTGGTACGGCGCGAGTAGCCTATCTTCAGAGTGCCGGCATCCTGCATGTCGTAGCTCAGGTGTGCGCTCGGATACAGCTCCAGACGCTTGATGTGGCGGTTGGCGTTTGCCACGGTTATCTCCAGACGGTCGATGACACGGTCCACGCGCACGCCGGCATCGAGGCTGAAACGTCCCCAGGTGTCGTTCATCTGTGCGTAGCCGGAGTGCGTCTCGCGACGGTAGTAGAAAGGCGCATGCAGGTCGTCCTGCCACTCAAACTGCTGTGCGTCGCGGTTCCAGTACTTTATGTTGTAATTGCCATGCTCGCTGTAGTAGGTGTACTGATAGCCGACTTCCAGCTTTCCCGTAGAGCTGTAGTCATAGTTATAGGTAAGACCCGCATCGTGGTCGCCATGATGCTCCTGCTCATAGCCGCGCGTACCCTCATAGCGGCTGCCCGTATGGTCGAACATGTTGCTCTCGGTATATTCCAACGAATAGCGGTCAAAGCGGGTGCGGAAGCGTGCGTTCAGATTGTGGCGGTCATTGATTTTCCAAGTGTAGTCGCCCGACAACTGATACAGCTCTTTCTCCAGCTTGTAGCGGTCGTGGCTGTTGAACGAGTTGTCAACCAGCACATCGTCGCCCTGCATGCGGTGCTCGCCATACAGCATGTCGCCACCACGCAAGTTCTTGGTGTTGCCAATCTGGAAGTCGAGCGATGCGGTGTGGTGCTTCTTGTCCGAGAACTGCCATCCGCCCTGCGCCGTCATGTTCTTCTGCGTGCGGAAGCGCGTGCCGTCCGACGATGAGGTCGTCGTGAAATCGTCGACAATGGTGGTCTTGTTCTGCCGGAAGTCGCTCTTCGACTTTATGTCCTGCCAAGTGCCGCCGACCCACCAGTTGTGCAGCCCGTGCCGGTAGTTCAGGCGTGCATCTACGGTGTTCGTACCCAACGTGCTGCCGCTTATGTTCACCAGGCCGCTCCATCCGTTCGCCTTGATGTTCTTCGTCGTCACGTTTATGATGCCCACATCGCCCTCACTCTTGTAGCGTGCCGACGGCGTGGTTATGATTTCAATGTTCTCTATGGTGCCTGCCGGAATCTGCTGCAAGGCCTGTGTACCCGTCAGCGGACTGAGCTTGCCGTCCACGTAGACAAGATAATTGGAGCTGCCACGGAACGTAAGCTCGCCATCGGCATCCACCTGCACCGACGGAGTGTTGGCAAGCACGTCCACAGCCGTACCTCCCGATGCCGTCACGCTCTGCTGTGCGTTTATGCGCCGGCGATCCAGCTTGTAGACAATTTGGCTTCTCTCGCCCACGACGGTCACCTCGTCCAGTCCCATTGCCGACTCCGCCATCTGTATGGTGCCGACATCGAGTGTCTGTCCGCCGTGCAGCGTCAGCTTGTCGCTGATGTAGGTCTCATAGCCCAGCATGCGAACCATCAGCAACACCTCCATGGTCTTGATGCCCGTGACTTCAAAGTCGCCGTTGTTGACCATGCTGCTCGCCACGACATTGTCGTTGAGGTCTGTCACAAACACGTCGGCATAGTCCACCACGGTGTTCGTCGTAGAGTCCATGACCTTACCTTTTATAGTCGCGCTTTGTTGTGCTGCGGTCAGCACGGGAATAAGAAGTGCCGTCACAAGCAGCACAATGTGTCTCTTCATCTCTTTAAGGTTATTAATTTACGGTGGACAATATCCGAACTCCACCGAGGGGCAAAGGTATCAATTAAAGGCAAACCCGCATCTTGACCTATGTCAAATAATGACACGTGCACCGCCTTCGGGCACACACTGCCTCCAAGCATCCTGCACGTAGTCCCGGGTGTTTCACGATTGATGCAAATGGTATTCCTTATGTAAGCTCAACGATCCATTTGCCGTTTTTGTTGCTGCCCGTGCGTGACAGAATGTCGGCAGACTTTAGGGTTTCGAGTATCTCGGACAGCATAAAGTCGATGAATGTGCCGGAGTCGGCTGCCCGGGTACTTGCTGCTATTGCATCGTAGTAGGCC
>CAVDAU010000030.1:0-15561 GCA_963607015.1 Streptococcaceae bacterium | reverse complement strand
CCATTCTCATCCACATAAAAGAAAATCCTTTATCTTTGCGGCACAGCATCCGGCAACAAACAGAGAGGGAGACACCAATGAAGAAAAGAGGCACACTGATAGTCGTAGACGACAACAAGAACATCCTGACGTCGTTGCAGTATCTGCTCGACGGATATTTCGACAACGTCCTGACGCTCGGATCGCCGGTCACCCTGCCAACATCCATCAGGCAGTACAGGCCGGAGGTGGTGCTGCTCGACATGAACTTCTCGTCCGGACAGAACCTCGGCAACGAGGGACTGTACTGGCTGCGCGAGATCAAGCGCATCAGCCCGAACACGCAGGTGGTGCTCTTCACGGCGTATGCCGACATAGACCTGGCGGTGCGCGGACTGAAGGACGGAGCCACGGACTTCGTGGTGAAGCCGTGGGACAACACCAAGCTGGTGCGCACGCTGCTCGACGCGTCGGACAAGGCACAGGCTGCCTCGGGCGCGAAGACGGCAAAGGACGGCGGCGTGCAGCCCGAAACCGAGAGCAGGGAGATGTACTGGGGCACGTCGGCAGGGATGCTGGCACTGAAGCTGACGGTGGAGAAGGTCAGCACGACCGATGCGACGGTGCTCATCACCGGCGAGAACGGCACGGGCAAGGACATGCTGGCACACGAGATACACCGCCTTAGCCCGCGCAGCGGAGGCCCGTTTGTGGCGGTGGACATGGGAGCAATCACGGAGACGCTGTTCGAGAGCGAGCTGTTCGGACACGTCAAGGGTTCGTTCACCGATGCCGTGGCAGACCGCGTGGGACGCTTCGAGGCTGCCGGCGGCGGCACGCTGTTTCTCGACGAGATTGCCAACCTGCCGCTGCACATGCAGCCCAAGCTGCTGACGGCGATACAGAAGCGCAGCTTCGTGAAGGTGGGCAGCAACACGCCACAGCCCACGAACATCCGCCTCATCTGCGCCACAAACCGGGATCTGAACCGCATGGTGGCGGAAGGCACGTTCCGCGAAGACCTGCTCTACCGCATCAACACCATACACCTGCACCTGCCGCCACTGCGCGAGCGCACGGCAGACATCGTGCCGCTGGCAGTCATGTTCATGAAGAAATATTCCGCACAGTACGGGCGCAGCCTCGAGACCATAAGCCCCGAGACCGCCGGCAAGCTGAAGCAACACCCCTGGCACGGCAACATACGCGAGCTGCAGCACGTCATGGAGAAGGCCGTGATACTGTCTGACGGCACGGAGCTGCAGCCCGATGCCGTGGAGTTGGGGACCGTGGGCAAGGCACCCGATGCAGCGGAGACGCAGGGGACGACGCAGACGCTGGAGCAGATGGAGGAGGACATGGTGCGCCGCGCCATCAGCCAATGCGACGGCAACCTGTCGGCGGCAGCCCACAAATTAGGCGTGTCGAGACAGACACTCTACAACAAGATGAAGCGTTATGGCATTTAGCAGACTGCTCCACTCGACATTCTTCCGCACGGCAGTGCTGGTGGCGGGGACATCGCTGCTGACGTATGCCGCCATCCGAGGCAGCTACGCCGCCGCCGTGACGGGCGTTCTCCTTGTCGCGGCGTTCGCCGCGCTGCAGGCCCGGTCGGTGAGGGACATGAAGGAGCGGTGCGGACTGCTCGTGGAGGCGATAAGGAACAACGACTTCACCTTCCGCCTGCCGACAAACTACCTGAGCTTCAACGAGAAGACGCTGCAAGACACGCTGAACAGCTTCGGACAGCTGATGGGCGAGCAGAAGATGAACCGCGAGCAGAGCGAACATTTCTACGGACAGATCCTGGCAAACGTGACGACGGGCATAGTGGTGCTCGACAGCGACGGACGCATCGTCCAGACCAACGCCGCCGCCGCACGCCTGTTCGACATACCCGTGCTGAGCACGCTGCAGCAGTTGCAGAAGTTCGATGCCAAGCTGCCCGACGCGCTGCGCAACATGTCGGGAGGCGAGCACCTGCTGGTCGACATCACCACGACGAGAGGACACGCGCGGCTGTCGATGACGGCCGTCAGCGCGATGCTGAACGACAGCATGCAGCGCATAATAGCCATCAACGACATACGCGCGGAGATGGACGAGAAAGAGGTCGACACATGGATAAAGCTGACGCGCGTCCTGACCCACGAGATCATGAACTCCGTGGCACCGATCGTGTCGATAAGCGACACCTTCATGCACCGCGACGACGTGCTCGGCACGCCGCTGTACAAAGGCATTCAGGCCATCCACGACACCTCGGAAGGGCTTGTGAACTTCGTCGACAGCTACCGCAAGTTCTCGTCGTTGCAGAAGCCGCAGCCCGCGACCTTCGAGCTGCTGCCGCTGCTGCATCAGGTGGCAGAGATCATGCAGCTGCCGCCCAACGTCAGGCTGCTGCTCGACATCGAGCCGAAGGACACCATGCTGTTTGCCGACAAGGGCCTTATCCGCCAGGTGCTCATCAACCTGCTGAAGAACGCCGTGGAAGCCATAGGCACGGCCGAGGGCGGACGCATCATGCTCCGCAGCTACATCGCCGCCAACGAGCACGTGTTCCTGAGCATCTGCAACAACGGGCCGTCCATCGCACGCGACGAGGCGGAGCAGATATTCATCCCATTCTACACCACAAAGAAGAGCGGCAACGGCATAGGACTGTCGCTGTCGCGCCAAATCATGAAGCTCACCGGCGGCAGCATCACGCTGTTGCCCGCCGGCTCCGGCGGTTGGAACACCACGTTCGTCCTCGAGTTTGCCTGAAGATATGCACTGAAAGCCGGAGCGGCACACGCTGTCGCAATTGCGCGGTTTGGAAAATGAAACCGCGCAGTTTGGAAAATGAAACCGCGCGGTTTTGGAGATGAAACCGCGCAGTTTGGAAAATGAAACCGCGCAGTTTGGAAAATGAAACCGCGCAGTTTGGAAAATGAAACCGCGCAGTTTGGAAAATGAAACCGCGCAGTTTGGAAAATGAAACCGCGCAGTTTGGAAAATGAAACCGCGCGGTTTGGAAATGATGGTGCCGACAGTGCTTCAGTCGTAGCCGAAATGCCGGCGTGCGGTCAGCCCATGTTCGGCTTCTGCAGTCCGTAGTGGCTCTTGCGGTCCATCATGATGAGGCAGAGCGACAGGACTATGGCGATGATGCCGAAGCCGGCGAAGATGGTCATCGACTCTGTGTAGTCTATCACGCCGTCGGAGGCCGTGTTCTGCTCGTTGACGTGCCCGATCCACATGGGCACCATGGACAGTCCGATGTTCTGGATGTAGAAGATGAGCGCGTAGGCGGTGCCGAGGAGCTTCATCGGGATGATCTTGGGCACCGACGGCCACATGGCGGACGGCACCAGTCCGTAGGCCACGCCGAGGACGAGCATCATGACGACGGCCAGCACCCAGTTGGTGACGGGCAGGGCGAACACGACGTGAACCACGGCGAGCAGCACGGAGCCGAGGAGCATCAGCGTGGCTCCGTGGCCGTACTTGTCGTAGATGCGCCCGAAGAGCGGCGTGAGGAATATCGTGCCGAAGGGCAGCATGGCGGGGATGAAGCCTGCGATGTCGGCATCCACGCCGTACTTTGACACCATCAGCTTCGTGGCGAACTTGAGGAACGGGTTGACGCCGGCGTAGAACATGAGGCACAGCAGCGTGATCATCCAGAAGCCGCGGCTGCCGAAGAGTATCTTCAGGTCGGCAAACTTGAAGCCTTCTTCCTTCTCCCCCTCTGCCGCTGTCTCATTGTCTAGCTTGCGGTCCATGACGTTGTAGGCGATGAAGCTGACCAGTCCGATGCACAGGCATGCCGCTCCCAGTCCGACGGGCGTGGCCACGCTGCCGAGAGCCTTGGCCAGCGGCAGTGACGCTCCGAGGGCGACGGCTGTGCCCACGCGTGCCAGGGCGACCTGCAGTCCCAGTGCCAGTGCCAGCTCGTGTCCGGTGAACCACTTCACGATGACCTTCGACACGGTTATTCCGGCAATCTCGCAGCCTACGCCGAAGACGGAGAAGCCGAGGGCGGCGTATGCCACCTGCACCTGCACGTCTCCGCCGAACGGCACCCACACCGTCCCCTCGAAGGTGTTGCTGACAGCCCACCACTTGATCAGCGCACCGGCAAACATCAAGGCCGTGCTGAGCAGTCCGGTGAAGCGGATGCCGAACTTGTCGAGTATGATTCCTCCGAAGAAGAGCAGCAGCAGATAGACGTTGAGCAGCCCGTAGGCTCCCGAGAAGAAGCCGTATTCGGACGATGTCCATCCCATTCCCAGGCCGCCGTCGGCTCCTGCGGCAGCCGTCAGCAGCGGTTCGAGCGGCGACATGACGTCGGTGAAGAAATAGCCGAACATCATGGTGACGGACACTATCACGAGTGCCGTCCAGCGCGCCCCTGCCGAGTCGCGCAAAGTCTTTTGTAGTCTTTCAGTCATGTGTGTGTATTGGTGAATTGTTCTTTATGAAAAACAGGCCACATCGTAACGATGCGGCCTGCCTGTGATATTCTCGATTGTGTGACCCACGGCCTTGTCAATCGTTTCCGTGGTTACGGCTCAGGCTCACTGCCCGTCGCCCTGCGGTGTAGTCGTCGTTGTGCCGGTGGAAGCCGGAGTTTCTGTCGATGCCGGAGCGTTGGTGCCTACGGGCACGTTGTACGGGTTGGTGTTGGCTTCTCTCTGAGCCTGCTCCATGATGGCGTCCTGACTGCTGGTGTTTGTCGACGGCAGTGTGTAGGCTGAGATGATGCTGCACACAACCATTACCGCTGCCAGTGTCCACGTGGCTTTCTCAAGGAAGTCAGTGGTCTTGCGGACACCCATGATCTGGTTCGACGACGAAAATCCGGATGCCAGGCCGCCGCCCTTTGAATTCTGAATCAACACTATGCCGCACATCAGTATCGACGTTAGCAGCATCACAATAATTATCAATAAGTACATTTCTTATAATTGTTTTGTTCTTTCGTTTTCAATCAGCCGTTCGAGGAACCTGATTTGGTCGGCAAAGTAAATATTTTTTTTCGGATATTTCAAGCTCAGCTTTCTAATAATTTCGAGTGCCTTGTCGTAGCGTCGCTGCTTGATGTATATCTTGGCAAGGGTCTCCGTGAAGTAGCCGTCGTCTTCTTCGCCGTCGGACGTGCCCTCCGTCTCCGTCCCACCGTCCTGCTCCGAAGCCCGAAGGTCATCGAGCGGCGTCATCACCGACCCGTCCTCTGCCGACGGCTCGTCGGGCGTGTTCAGCAGACAGGAGGCATAGTCCGTGGTGTAGTCAAGCTCGCTCGTCAGGAACTGCTCGTCGGGTTGCTTGGAAAGGAACGAGTCTATCAGCATCAGCGTGCGGTCGCCTTCTTCTTCACCGGCAGATGCCGCTGCCGTCTTTGTGTCTCCCACTGCGTCTCGGCTCTCGGGCTTCAGCCGGTAGACATCGCCTTCGATGAGATAGAACAGCACCTTGGGATCGGCTATGAACAGTGCCGAACGGCGCAGCTCCGTGCCGAAAGCGGCATCGTGCATCAGGTAGAGGTTGTAGAGGTAGAGCAGGCGTGCCGACTGGAAGTAAGGATAGCGCAGCACCAGCGTGCGCAGCTCATGCAGCGTGGAGCTGTTGAGCATCTCGGGATGTTCAATCCATTGCGTTATGTCGGCAAGGCTCGTCATGTGCGTGTGCGGCGTGTGTGTATTCCGGTGTTCTTCTCCTTATTATATATATGGTGTCGTCGGCAAAGACAAGTCAGGTCACCAGCTGGCAACCGTGGCATTGTATATCTGTTCGGTGATGTCCTTCACCATGACCTCGATGAGCTGATCCTGCACGGCCGTGAGCAGCTGCCCCGAGTCGTAGGTCTGGAAAGCCGAGAACGTCTGGTTCTCGAAGTCGTCCTTGTGGTCGGTGTTGTTGGTATAGGACACCTGGATTGTCAGTGTCAGCCTCACCTTCGACGAATATCCGCTGGCATCGATGGCTTCGTTGTACTGGTTGTAGCCCGTTATCTGACCGTCAATCACGAGGTCGCCGTCGCTGTCGACGACCTCGAGTCTTGTCTGCTGGATGAACATATCCTTCAGGCGGTCGTTGAGCGTCGTGGCAAGCGGTCCGTAGACATATTCCGCATGATTGGGGAAGTCGTTTATCTGCACGGTGTGCACCTTGTTGTAGTCTATCGACGATATTGGTGCCAGACCGAGTGACACCTTGCAAGACACGAGCAGCGGCAATGCCGCCAAAGCCAACAGCGCGTGGCGCAGTTTCCTATTCAAGACCATACTTCTGTATCTTTCTGTAGAGTGTGCGTTCTGAGATGTTCAGGTCCTTGGCAGCAGCCTTGCGCTTGCCGCGATGCTTGTCCAGGGCCTTGCGGATGAGGTCTCTCTCGACCTCATCGAGAGAGAGTGTCTCCTCGACATAGGCTTCCGTGTCCTGAATGTTGTCGTTGTTGTGGCTGAACGACGATGACGGCTTTCCAACAACAGGCTTCCGGATGATCGGTATCACCGCCTCACTGTGTGTCCGTGCGGAGGCATCGCCGGCAACGGGCGTGGCCTGCGCGAAGTACGGCTGCGTGTCGCTGCGTGCCGGCATGTCGCCGGAGCCTTGCCCCTGCTCGCTCATAATGCCGTTCACGAGCTTCTTCAGGTCGTTCACGTCCTTGCGCATGTCGAAGAGTACCTGATACAGTATGTCGCGTTCGGTCTCGAAGTCTTTCCTTGCCCCCATCAGCGCGGGCAGGCGCAGTGTATTGCCCTGTTCAGGAAGATATTTCTTCAGTATGTCGGCTGTGATGGTGCGCTCGGTCTCGATGACGGAAATCTGCTCCGCCACGTTCTTCAGCTGGCGGATGTTGCCCGGCCAGGAGTATGCCAGCAACACGCTGTTGGCATCGTCGGTGAGCTGCACCGCCGGCATGCGGTATTTCTCCGCGAAATCAGATGCGAACTTGCGGAAGAGCAGCGAGGCATCATTGCCGCGCTCACGCAATGGCGGAATCTTGACGGGCACGGTGCTGAGACGATAGAACAGGTCTTCACGGAAGCGTCCGTCGGCAATGGCCTGAGACAGGTTGACATTGGTGGCAGCCACGATGCGCACATTGGTCTTCTCCACCTTCGACGAGCCAACCTTTATGAACTCTCCGCTCTCAAGCACGCGCAGCAGGCGTGCCTGTGTGGCCATGGGCAACTCCCCCACCTCATCGAGGAAGATGGTGCCGCCGTCGGCCTCACCGAAATATCCCTTGCGGTCGCCTATGGCTCCCGTGAACGCGCCCTTCTCGTGTCCGAACAGCTCGGAGTCTATCGTTCCTTCGGGAATGGCACCGCAGTTCACGGCGATGTATTTGCCGTGCTTGCGACGGCTGTACTGGTGGATTATCTGCGGGAAGCTCTCCTTGCCCACGCCGCTCTCGCCGGTGATGAGTACCGACAAATCCGTCGGTGCCACCTGCATGGCGATGTCGATGGCGTGCAGCAGATTCTCATCGTTGCCGATGATGCCGAACCTGAGCTTTACCTGCTGTATCTCTTGTTTTGTCATCATGATGTCTCGTGTGTCCTCCTACACACAAAGTGAATATGTCTACAGGATATCGTCGTCGTCAGGGACAGACAGCTGCTTCAGCTTGTCACTGTCGTCGCGACGCTCGTTGTACTGCTTGCGCAGCTTGTTGGCAGAAGCCTGACTGTGGCGCACGCGGTTACGCTGTATGTCCGTGGCCAGATAGACGGCATGGCAGAACGCCAGTTCCGACACTTCGGCGGCATCGCCCATCTTGTCGTAGCCGACACCATGAGCCGGTGCGGTGCACACTATCGGCAGTCCGGCACAGAAAGCCACGCCCTCGTCCTGCGTCAGAGCCTTGAAAAGCCCGATGGCCTGGTCGTAGTACACCGT
The DNA here is from genome assembly GCA_963607015.1 of Streptococcaceae bacterium. Taxonomy (GTDB): domain Bacteria; phylum Bacteroidota; class Bacteroidia; order Bacteroidales; family Bacteroidaceae; genus Bacteroides. The sequence continues at coordinate 7,686 of CAVDAU010000030.1, read as the reverse complement.
CAGTATGGCATCGAAGTGCGCGAAGTTGCCGTTGTCGGTAAGCCGGTCGGCAGTGTACGGACCGTAGCACACTATGCCGTCGGCCACAGCTTTTTCTATGGCGGGGATGATGGCTTCCTTCTCTTCCGTCCCCGGTGCTGCCTGTCCGTCGGCTCCCGTGTTCAACGCCATCACCGCAATGCGCGGAGCATCGATGCAGAAGTCCACCTTCAGCGTCTTGTCCAGCGTCCTGATCCTCTCGCCCACGACCTCTTCGGTCAGTGCGGACGGCACGTTCTTCATCGGTATGCCCGACAGAGTCACCGCCATGCGTATGTCCTCGCCCACGAGCATCTGCAGTCCGTGTCCCTGCATCGACGTGACCTTCTCCATGTAGTCAAGAGTGCCTATGAACTCCGTCCCTGCCTGCTTCATCATGTCATAGTTCACGGGGAGCGTCACCACGGCTTCGGTCTGTCCGTCCGTGTACTCCCTCACGGCCTGTTCTATTGCCGTCCATGCCAGCTTGGCAGCGTCTGCCGACGGCACCGAGGGGTCGGCCTTGGTCTCTTCGTCGCCGCAATCGACCACGTTCAGCTTGTCGCCGACAGCATCTTCGGCATCAGGCACATCGTTTGTCGGCACCTGCAACTCCAGTTGCTTGCGGTAGAACCCGACAGCCTTCGACGAGCCGTAGAGCACCGGCGTGCACAGTTCGAACATCGTAGGGTTGGAGAAAGCCTTCAGCACCTCCACACACCCTGTTCCGTTTATGTCTCCTTGGGTAATTCCTATCTTAATCTTTTCCATCTTTCCTATGGTTGTATATATAAAATGTATTGTCTTGTGTCTCTGCCGCCGTTTTCAGTCCGCGACCTTCTCCACGTTCTCATCGACGGGTATCGTGGCCTTCGCGTCGGCATCGCCCTTCAGTCCCGGCAGCTTGATGGTGTAGAGCGAGGCCTCCATCTGACGCACGAGGTTGCGCTTGGCGCGGTCAGGCGAATAGACGAAGATCTCTTCCACGATCACCCTTTGGTTCACGGTGTCCACACGTGCCTGCGACACATACGGGCCGCCCATCATGTCCTTGGTTATCTTCCACAGTCCGCGTGCCTCGAACACATACACGCCGTTCAGCATGTATGCCTTGCAGTTGGTCAGCAGGCTGTCTGTGGTCATGTGCGAGCCTTCGCGTGCTCCGGGGATGTTTATCGCCATGACGGAGTCGCGCTTGTGTACGAAGAAGTCCTTGGTGAACGTGCGGGTGTCGGTGTACGGATATGAGTAGATCACGAAGTTGCGGTCGGCAGTGGCGGAGTTGGTTCCTGCCCAGAAGAAGTCCTTGCCTTTCTTGAATGACTGCAACTCGCCGGGCAGCCACACGTCGCAGCCGAACATCTCCTCACACGCCTTCGAGATGTTGTCGTTGTGCCGTCCTTCGAGTATCATTATCTGGCGGTTCATCTCCGCATGGGTGAAGTAGTCTATTATGGCCTGCCCGTTCTTCGTCACATACGCCTCCATCGATTCCTCGTCGGGAGCCTGTATGGTGAGTATGTTCTGCGGGAAAGCATACGTGTCGCTCTCTGCGCGGAACTTGGCCTGCGTGTATCTCTGCGGGTCTATGTCGACGCGTATGATGTTGCGCAGCATCTTCAGCGTAGAGTTGAAGCCGTCGGGCACGGTGTTCATGATGCGGAACGATCGTTCGGACTGCGGCAGTCCGGGCACGTCGGTGTCGAGGACATTGAACAGGGCGCGTCCGGCAGGACGTTCCCACAGTCCGTCGTCGACGACTACGAGCAGTTCGTATGCCCTTCCGCTCGATGTCGGCGTGAGTATGTTCAGTATCGACCGTTTGCGTCCTGTGCTTGTGCTTGAGCTGTCGCCGTCGCCGCTGCCTCCGCAGCAGGCAAGCGTGGCAGCACATAGCACTGCAACCATCACGAATAGCATCTTCTTCATTGTCTGTATCCTCCCGGGGTTATTACCTTTTTTCTGATGTCACCGACCGCCGGCGGGCGGTCTTGTCGCAGATGCAAAGGTAGTAATAATCGGCAACATGGACTGCCGTTTTGTCACGTCCGATAGTTAATAATTCATATAAAGGTCACTCGTCCGCACCCGCTACACCGCGTTCCTGCTTGGCTGTGGACAACATTCCGCAGGCTGCAAAGATGTCTTCGCCGCGCGATGCGCGTATGGTGGCGAACACTCCGTGGTGTGTCAGATAGTCGCGGAAGCGCACGATGGTGTCCATGTCTGCACCCTCGAGATCCACGCCGGGGATGGCATGGAACCTCAGCAGGTTTATGCGGCAGTCCAGTCCGCGCAGCAGTCGGACAAGCTCTTTGGCATAGACCATCGAGTCGTTCACGCCGCGAAACACGATGTACTCGAACGACAACCTGCGCTGCTTGGAGAAGTCGTAGTTCCTCAGCAGGCCGATGACCTCCGTTATGGGGAATGCCCCCTCGGCAGGCATCAGCTCGCGACGCTGCGACGGCACGGGCGAGTGCAGGCTTATCGCCAGGTGGCAGTCGCTCCCGTCGAGGAAGCGCACCAGCCCCTTGAGCACGCCGACCGACGAAAGCGTGATGCGCTTCGGGCTCCAAGCGTAGCCCCACGGAGCCGTCATGACCTCGAGGGCACGCAGGACATTGTCTGTATTGTCCAGCGGCTCGCCCATGCCCATCATCACCACGTTCGTCAGCTTGTCGAACTCCGGCAGTGAATGTATCTGGTTCAGGATCTGTCCGGCTGTCAGACTTGCGCTGAATCCCTGCTTGCCGGTCATGCAGAACTTGCAGTTCATGCGGCAGCCCACCTGCGACGACACGCACACGGTGCCACGGTCGTCGTCGGGAATGAACACCGTCTCCACGTAGTGTCCATCGGGCGTGCGGTACAGGTACTTGGCCGTTCCGTCCTTGCTGCGCATCACGTCGACGGGAGCCTCCGCCCCCACCTCGTAGTCCTGCTTCAGCAGCTCGCGGTGGCGCAGCGCGATGTTCGTCATGTCGTCGATGCTCCGGACGTGCTTGCCGTAGATCCATTCGGCCATCTGCCTGGCGGCATATCCGGGCATGCCGAGACCGACCGCCACATCCTTCAGCTCCTGTAGCGTCAGTCCCAAAAGGGGTTTCTTCTGCATAGTGTAGTCTCCGTTTTTCACAGGCGGCAAAGGTAGTGCAAATCGCACACAGAGCGTCAGCTCCCCGCCCTAAAAGTTGAGCCGTGCGCAGCCCGCCCTCCCCTCACGGGACAACGCGCGGCCCGCCCTGCCTGACGAGGAAAGAGGTTCTTCCGCAAGACCGGAGCAATTCTTCCGCAAGACCATTTCTTGTCCTTGTCCCGGATGCGCATCCTCTTCCTTGTGGTCAGCGCACCTCAACGGTGTTCTTGCCCGAGCGCAGGGCGACGGTCTTGCCGTTCCACAGCAGCGAGCCGTTGATGCCGTCGGGCAGGGTTATCTCTGCCTTCAGCGCACTGCCGTTCCTGCGGTACTGCACGCTTATCTCTCCCCTCGGGTGAGGCATGGAGCCGCCGATGGCGTTGATGTCACCGAGATGCGGCGCAATGCGCACTTCGGCAAAGCCCGGTGCGGCACTGTCTATGCCGAGCAGGGTGCGGAAGAACTCGATGTTGAGACTTGAGCCCCAGGCATGACAGTCGGAGCGCGTGCCGTCGACGTCGGAGGTCTCTCCCCATGTGGTCAGACCCATGTCAATGTTCTCGCGCCACTTGTCGAGCCATGTCAGGTACTCGTCGCCAAGTCCGGCCTTGATGAGGGCTTCGTGCAGATAGAACTTATAGTAGATGGAACACGGTGCCAGCGTGGTGTCGTCCAGCAGACGGCGTGCCATCTGCCGTGCCTCGTCGCCGGTGACCATGCCCGTGAGTATTGCCAGTGCTCCGGCATGCTGGGAGAAGAGCTTCTTCTCGCCGGTCTGTGCGTAAAGTCCGCGCGAAGCGTCCCAGTAGGTCGCCTGTATGGACTGCCTGAGCTGCGCGGCCTTCTTCATGTATCTGTCCGCCATGAAGGTGTTGCCTTGGAAGTTCTCCACGTCGGCCGCCATCTGATAAGCCAGGAGCAGCTGCATGTCCATGAGCACGCCGTAGCCGTCGGGACCGGTCTTGGCCACGCCAAGCTGCCAGCCCTCGGCATCCACCCAGTCGGAGAAGTTCCATCCCGGGAGACCCTTGACAAGACCGTTGTCGTCCTGATACTTGCCGAAGTACCACAGTATCTGCTCCATGCCGGGGATGAGGTCGAGAACAAAATCAGTGTCCGAGCCGTAGCGCATGTAGTCGTGTATGGTGTAGATATAGCTGAGTGCGTATGGCGTGATATACTGTGCCAGCTCTGAAGGAGCACGCCCCATGGTGACACCTTCGGCGTTGCGGCTCATGTCGGCCTGACGCATGTAGTTCTTCATCAGACGGTCGTCGCCGCTGTTGTAAAGGGAGACGAGAGCCTGGATGCGCGTGTCGCCGAGATACTGCAGCTGCTCGTAGAAGGGACAGTCGGTATAGGTCTCGATGGCACAGAGGCGTGCCGTGCGCCAGCCGATTTCGAGCATCTTGACCAGCTCCTCGCGGTCGGTGTCCAGACGTGCGTTCATGCGGAAAGGATAGCCCACGAAGGTGCTGCTGAGGTCGTTTATCTGTAGCGGCTCACCGGCAGTCTCGATGTGGAGGTTGACGTAGCGGAACGTGCGCCAGTCGAGCGTGGTGAACTGCTGGTTGTCCTTGCCGTTCGACACGATGGAGTCGAAGCGTCCGACAAAATACTTGCCGTCCACCTCATTGCGGTTTCCCTTGTGGGCGGCGTTGCGGTCGGAATAGAGCGTCTCGGAATACTGCACCTTTATCTTCGCCGCCGCGCCTTTGCTGAAGTTGAGGTTGAAGTATCCGTTTGTCAGCTCGGTCTGGTCGAGCAGGATGTCCACGGTCTTGCCGGCAGGAACCGTGACCGTGCCCTCCTTGGCAGGCCAGTCCTTTGGCATCGACAGCCCGCCGTCCTTGCGCACGGCTGCCATGCGCTTCTCAAACCGCTCCATCTGCGGCAGCGTGCTCTCGACGAGCATGTGGCCGGAATATACGCCCGTGCCGCTGCTGATGTCGTGAGGCGTGCCGAGGTCGTAAGGCTCTGCGTCTTTCCATGCCGAGAGGTCGGCATCGGGATCATACCGGTCGCCGATGTGGGTGTTCATGTCTATGCCCTCGCCGGCACCGAGTGCGTAGTAGCCGGGCACGCGCTGGCGCAGAGGGCTGTAGGAGGTGTCCTGTATGCACTTCCACGTGTTGTCCGTATTGACGGCCTTGGCATCGCCCTCGCCCATCATGAGGAAGCCTGTGCGTATGGTGGCATTGGGCACGGGCGTGTACTGTCCCTCGTTCCACACCTGTGCGGCGATGACGTTCCGTCCGGCGGTGAGATACGGAGCCAGGTCCACGGTCTCGTAGTTCCAGTGCTTGGAGTCGTTGCGGGCGGGACCGAGCGATGCCAACGTGCCGTTGACATAGAGCTTGTAGCGCGTGTCGCCGGTGACGTGGACCACGAACTTGTCGGGCTTGGACGGCAGGCTGATGTCCTTGCGGAAGTAGTAGACGCCGTAGTCCTTCTGCGACGCTCCGGGGACGGCTATCCATAGGGCGTTCCAGTAGTCCTTGTTCATGTCGAACGACGTGCGGTTCTGAATCATGCGCATCATCATCTGTATGGGATACTGCGCTGATGCTCCGTCGGCGGCAAGCAGTGCCGCTGACAGGAGCATGACCTGTAGAAAGTTCTTTCTCATTTGTCTGTGTCTGTGTTTTTATGGATGTTCGGTTGCTGTCACTTCAGCGGCGTGAGGTGCGTGCGCCGCCAGTCGAAGTACTGCTCCCACAGCTCCAGCTGCGGAGTGTTGGGAAGCAGGGCGGTGTGTGCTCCGTCGCGGAAGTACATCACGGTCTCCTCCCCTTCCTTGTAGGCAGGCCAGTGGGCAAGCAGCTCGCCGTTGGGGTTGCCGGTCTTGATGAAGTTTATCCAGTAGCGGTGGATTATCTGCGTCATGGCCTCGGAGCTCGGGTCTTTGGGGCCGCCCCACCCCGGGGTGTTGAACGTATAGCTCATCTCCACCGCGTGCGTCGACAGAAACTTGCGGCCGGTCTGCTGTCCGCGACGGAACATGTTGGTCTTCTCCTGGTCGAAGAAGTACATATAGACATTGCCCTGTCCCTTGCCGTCGGCAGTGCGACGGCTCTGCAGGTTTGCCCATGCATACGTGGGCCATGCGAAAGCAGCCTCGCGGAAGATGTCGGCATGAGCGTCGAACGCCTCTTGGTCGTTACTGCCGGGATACATGGCACGGAAGCGCGACTGCCACTCGGGATCGGGGAACGAGGTCTCCATCTCGTGCTCATAGTGCGCCGGAGTGTAGCCGCCGAGGAAGCCGGTGAACATCGAGCCTTCGTCGCTGTTGGTGCCGATGAGGACGTTCACGTCGTTGTAGTTGCCGTTTTGGTACTGCACGTAGGCATCGGCGGTCAGCACGTAGTCGTCGTATGTCGGCCACAGCGCACCGCCGGCACTGAAGGCGGCGGAGTCGTTCATGAACACCTGCGGGTCTGTCCGGCGCAGCTGCTTGAGGCTCTTCTTGCCAAGCCCGAGACGCTCGATGTATGCCTGTCCGTAGGCATCGCTGCCCGCGACGTTGCGCATGGTGTTGTTGTCGATGCGGACGTTGTCCACCGGCACCATGTTGCCTCCGCTCTCGCTGATGGCTCCGCGGAACAGCCCTTTTGCCAGCGGGCTTTGGCACAGCATAGCCACGGATATGGCTCCCGCGCTCTCGCCCATGATGGTCACCTTGTCGGGATCGCCGCCGAAGGCAGCTATGTTGTCGTGTACCCACTGCAACGCCATTATCTGGTCGAGCAGTCCGTAGTTGCCGCTGACGGCACGTCCGGTCTCCTTCAGGTTCTCCTCCGTCAGTGCGGGGAGCGACAGGAAGCCGAAGGCATTGAGACGGTAGGTGATGCTGACGTAGACTATGCCGTTCCGTGCAAAGCTCGTGCCGTCGTTGCTGTAGGAGTTGCCGGTGGCGAAGCCGCCGCCGTGAATCCACACTAATACCGGCAGTTTCTCGCCCTTGTCCTTGGCGGGCGTGAGCACGTTCAGGTACAGACAGTCCTCGCCGGTCTGCGGTCCCTGCTGTCCCTGACGCTGCTGCGTCTGCTGATAGGGCTGTGCGGCGAAACGGTCGGCCTTGAACACGCCCGTCCATGCCGCCGGCTTCACCGGTGCTTTCCATCGCAGGTCGCCCACGGGCGGCTGTGCGAAAGGTATTCCCTTGAACGAGCCGAGGCCGTTCTCGACCGTGCCCTCGACCTCGCCCTGCTCCACCGTCGTGCGTGCAATCTGTGCGCCGGCGGTAATGGACACTGCGCCCATGCACAGTGCCAACAATATTGTCTTCTTCATTTTCATAACCAAAACTTAAAAATAATGGATGTGTCCGCAAAACTACGGAACAACATCCGTAAATCAAAACAAAGGTTGCCGCGGGTCAATCTTGCCGGCCAATTAGTTGATGCGCATCAATTGTCCGAATGATGCGCATCAATTCCTCGAGTGATGCGCATCAATTGCCCGAATGATGCGCATCAATTGCTCCGATAATGCGCATTATTTGCTCCGATAATGCGTATTATTTG
>CAVDAU010000029.1:0-15824 GCA_963607015.1 Streptococcaceae bacterium | reverse complement strand
CCGCTTGAAGTCGTTCGAGGAGTAGGCTTATGTTCTTTCACATCGTTCGATGTGAGCATTCACAACGGTCGATGTGAACACTCACAACGTTCGATGTGAACGTTCACAACGGTCGATGTGAGACGACTTCAGCCGGCTGCTGACACGACTTATGCCGTCTCCCAATACGACTTATGTTCGCTGCCCGCATGACATCTGACGCTGAAGGATATATTGGGAGTGCGCCACGCACCCTCTCCGAGGCCGGGGCACCCAACATCCAATGCCCAAAACCCGACACCGATATTTATGTCCTGCGTCGTGGGCAGGATGGGCAGGCTCTCTGTGCTTGCCCACCGCCGAAAATGTTGTAACTTTGCCACACAAAGGGATTCGACGAAAGGGAATCCCGTAGAGTCAACAGAATATATTATACCTGATACGAGGGTCTCACCCCGTGGACATGCTCTCTCTCCGAGTATTTCCATAGCGGTGCAGGCTGCGTTTGAGAAAGGATTGCTGAAGATGAAAGGCGTGAGAAACAAAGACAATAAGGAAAACAAGGGAAATAAGGAGAACGGAAGGCGTGGCATCTTTGCCGTCTTCAAGAACGAGGCACTACAGTTGGGCGTCGGATTGGTGCTGGTGGTCTTCGCGCTTTACCTGCTGGTGGCGTTCGTGTCGTTCTTCTTCTTCGGTGGAGCGGATCAGAGCTTGGTGGATGGTGCTTCGGTTGCCGACCTGGCGACGGGTGATGCTGAAGCACGCAACGTTGCGGGTGTGCAGGGAGCGCGTCTGTCCGACCGCCTTATAAACGGAGCTTTCGGTGCTCCGTCGTTCTTCATCGTACTGCTGATAGCGGCGACGGGTGTCAAGCTGATGCACACTGCCCGCGTGCGTCTGTGGCGTTGGTTCATCGTCTGTTCCATCATGATGGTCTGGACATCGCTGTTCTTGGCTTACGCCACGCAGCATCTCTTTGAGGACAGGTTCTTCCTCCTTGGCGGCCTGCATGGATACAACATGAACCGCTGGTTAGAGATGCAGATAGGCACTCCGGGCGTGGCACTGCTCCTTCTGGTTACGGCACTGCTCCTGATGATTTACCTCAGTGCACGCACAGTGGTGTGGCTGCGGACTCTCCTTGGATTCGGCTTCCTGCACCGCAAGAAGAAAGAGGCGACAGAAGCAGAGAAAGGCACCGTACCGGAGGAATTCACCACGTCGTGGACAGCCCCGAAAGTGCCCGACAGGAAAGTTGAAGTGGCAGACACGGAGGATGAGAATGAGGAAGAACTTTCAGAAACGGAGGCGGTGGTCGCCGACGACGACGACGGATCGATAGACATGCAGGTCGAGGTTGCCAAGGGCGACAGTGACGACAAGTCCGCTGCTGCCGGCGGCGTGGAGACGACAGACTTCACTGTGGAGCAACATCCCGACGAGGCTGCCGACATGGAGGCGATGGAACCGTATAATCCGCGCCTGGACCTGGAGAACTACAAGTTCCCCACCATAGACCTGATGAAGCATTTCGACAACGACGAGCCGTCTGTCGACATGGACGAGCAGAACGCCAACAAGAACCGCATCATAGAGACGCTGAAGAGCTTCGGCATAGACATCAGCTCCATCAAGGCCACGGTGGGACCCACCGTGACGCTGTATGAGATAAAGCCCGCAGAGGGCATCCGCATATCGAAAATACGCAATCTGGAGGACGACATAGCCCTGAGCCTCTCGGCTCTCGGCATACGCATCATTGCCCCGATGCCGGGCAAGGGCACCATAGGAATAGAGGTGCCGAACAAGAACGCGAAGATAGTGTCGGGACAAAGCATCTTCGGCAGCAAGAAATTCCAGGAGACGACGTTCGACCTTCCGCTGGCCTTCGGCAAGACCATCAGCAACGAGGTCTTCATGGTTGACCTCTGCAAGATGCCGCACATCCTCGTGGCAGGTGCCACGGGTCAGGGCAAGTCGGTGGGTCTGAACGCTATGATCACATCGCTGCTCTACAAGAAACACCCGTCGGAGCTGAAGTTCGTGCTGGTGGATCCGAAGAAAGTAGAGTTCAGCATCTACTCGAAGATAGAGCGGCACTTCCTTGCCGAACTGCCCGACAGCGAAGAGCCGATAGTGACGGACGTGAAGAAGGTGGTTCAGACGCTCACGTCGATATGCGTGGAGATGGACGCACGCTATGACCTGCTGAAGCTGGCAGGACTGCGCAACATAAAGGAGTATAACCAGAAGTTCATCGACCGCCACCTGAATCCGGAGAAAGGACACCGCTACCTGCCGTATATAGTGGTGATAATCGATGAGTTCGGCGACCTGATAATGACGGCGGGACGTGAGGTGGAGCTGCCCATAGCACGCATCGCACAGCTGGCGCGTGCCGTCGGCATACACATGATCATCGCCACACAGCGTCCTACGACAAACATCATCACCGGAACGATAAAGGCCAACTTCCCTGCCCGCGTGGCGTTCCGCGTGGGAGCCATGGTGGATTCGCGCACCATCCTCGACCGTCCCGGAGCCAACCAGCTCATAGGGCGCGGCGACATGCTGTATCTCAACGGCAGTGACCCCGTGCGTGTGCAGTGTGCGTTCATAGACACGCCGGAGGTGCAGAACATCGTCGACTTCATATCGCAACAGCAGGGCTACCCGATGCCGTTCTATCTGCCGGAGGTGGCGGAGAGTGACGGCGGACTGTCGGGTGACGGCGGTGCGGCGGATGTTGACATGGATCGTTTGGACTCGATGTTCGAGGATGCTGCCCGTCTTGTCGTCGTCCATCAGCTCGGATCCACCTCGCTCATCCAGCGTAAGTTCAAGATAGGCTACAACCGTGCCGGTCGCATCATGGATCAGATGGAGAAGGCCGGCATTGTCGGCCCGTCTCAGGGCAGCAAGCCGCGCGAGGTGCTGTGTGTCGATGAGACCGACCTGCAGATGAAGTTGAACAACCTCAACATTAAATGACGATGGGGACGGATTTTGCCAGACTGCTGCGAACGGTGTCTGCCTGTATGGTGGCACTGATGGTGTTGTGCTGTGCCGCCTCTGCGCAGACAAGCACAATGACTGCCCGCGAAGTCCTCGACCGCGCTGCCGAGACATACAGAAGCAACAGCGGCGGCGTGCAGATAGGCTTCACTGTCAGCACTGCCGACGGCGCGTCTGCCGGCAGCATAAGGCTGAAGGGCAACAAGTTCGTGCTCAATGCCGGAGGCCTGCGCACATGGTATGACGGCAGGACGCAGTGGACATATCTCGAACAGACCAATGAGGTCAATATCTCCGAACCGACGGAGGCAGAGCTTCAGATGCTCAACCCATACGCCTGGCTCGACCTGTACAAGCAGGGCTACAGCCTCGCGCTCGATGCAGCGACGGCGGTGCAGGGAGTGTATAAGGTCGTCATGACCACCTCTGACACGCAGCGTCGCGACCTGCAGAGCATCGTCGTCATGATTGACAGGACATCGTTCCAGCCGAAGGTCATCAGCATTGCCGGACATGGGGGACGCGATGTCACGGTGATAAGCATCGACACCTTCGTGGCACGGCAGGACTTCCCTGACAGCCTCTTCGCGTTCGACCGCTCGTCGTATCCCGATGCGGAGGTCGTGGACTTGAGATGAAACAAACAAAATACACATATACATATATATAATGGAGAATATGGAGACAGAAAAGACAAGACTGCTGATTGTCGGCTCAGGGCCGGCGGGCTATACAGCCGCGATATATGCCGGACGTGCCAATCTGGCACCGGTGCTCTACTGCGGTCTGCAACCGGGCGGACAGCTCACGACAACCACCGTTGTGGAGAACTTCCCGGGATTTCCCGAGGGCATAGATGCCAATCAGCTGATGGAGAACATGCGACAGCAGGCAGAGAACTTCGGGGCGGACTTGCGTCAGGGCGTGGTCACGGCTACCGACCTCAGCAAGCGTCCGTTCCGCATCACCATCGACGATGAGCGGGTGATTGAGGCGGACTCCCTCATCATTGCCACAGGTGCCGCCGCCAAGTATCTCGGGTTGGACGACGAGAAGAAATATGCAGGACAGGGCGTGAGCGCGTGTGCCACGTGCGACGGCTTCTTCTACCGGCGCAAGGTGGTGGCTGTCGTGGGTGGGGGAGACACTGCCTGCGAAGAGGCGAACTATCTGGCGGGACTGGCATCGAAGGTCTACCTGATTGTGCGCAAGCCGTTCCTGCGTGCTTCAAGGATAATGCAGGAGCGCGTCATGCAGAATCCCAAGATCGAGGTCCTGTTTGAGCACAATGTGGAGGGACTGTTTGGCGACAATGGCGTGGAGGGCGCACACGTGGTGAAACGTCGCGGACAGAGCGACGAGCAGCACTACGACATTGCCATCGACGGCTTCTTCCTCGCCATCGGGCACAAGCCCAGCTCAGATGTGTTCAAGCCCTATGTGCAGACCGATGAGGCGGGATATATCGTCACCGACGGAGCGTCGACGCGTACCAACATAGACGGGGTGTTCGCCGCAGGCGATGTGGCAGACCCACACTTCCGTCAGGCTGTCGCTGCCGCCGCAGGAGGCTGCAAGGCCGCAATGGAGGCCGAACGCTTCCTGGCAGACAACAAGTGAGATGTGAGGGAGTAATCCAACGGTAAACCACCAAAAAGCGCGACACGCGGAGGCTGTCGAAAAGGGAGCAGTCTCCGCGTGTCGCGTTTTCTTTTGATGTCAAAGGCTCGTGTTTACCTTCTAAGCCTGTCGGCTGCACGCACCATCACCTCGTCGCTGTAGATGGCGCGGAATGCCAAATAGTTCAGTATGATGCACACCAACGGCAGTGCCAGTGCCACGCCTGGGCGGAACGCCTCGGCATCGCTGTTGCCCGTCATCACGAATATGAACACGCCCACCGCTACATAGTAGCCCACCAACAGCACGCTGCTGAAGACGGTCATGCGCACCTGCAACATGCGGTTGCGGAACAGGAATATCGTGCCCAAAGAGACCACGGCACTGACCAACAGTATGGCAAACAGTCCCCATGTGCTCTCGTGGTTGCCGTCTGCCAAGCTGATGCCCAACGGACGCAGCACGTCGTTGAACGGCTCGCCGGCGTGCGTGTAGTAGCCTATCGGCAGCAGCATCGTCAGGACGAGCAGTACGGTCACAGCCAGCAGATATAGCGATTGCACTCTCTGTATCATGTGTGTGTCTCCCTTCCTCCCTTCTCTTCCGGCTTATTCCATCATGTCCTTGTCCTTGGCAGGATTGCGGTAGTAGATCTTGCCTTCGAGATACTCCTGCGTGGCAATCAGGTCAGGCTTCGGCAGACGCTCGTAGAAGCGCGAAATCTCAATCTGCTCGCGGTTCTCGAATACCTCCTCGAGGTTGTCGTTGTATGAGGCGAACTCTGCCAGCTTCTTCTGGAGGTCGTTCTTTATGTCGATGCTGATTTGGTTTGCACGCTTGCCGATGATGGCTGTCGTTTCGTAGATGTTGCCGGTGTCCTCGCACATCTTCACAACGTCGCGTGTGACGGTCGTGGTTGCGGCATTTGTCTTCTTGTAGTCCATAACTCTAAATGCTTCTCGTATATATGTGTGTGATATATTTGTTGTTTCTCTCTCGCGCGTCTCCCCTTCACTCGTCTTCCGGCGTTCCTGCCAGCACCTTCTCCGTCTTCTCCAGTATCTCGTCTGCCAGCTTCACGTTCTCGCTGTCGGGAAACTCGTTCTTGAAGGCATAGCTCTCGTCTGCCGCCTCGCGGTAGCGGTCGATGCGTTTGTCCTCGACGCTGTTCTGTGCCATGGCATATTTTGCCCGCAGCACCAGCAGCGACAGGTCTTCGCGGAAGCGTGTGTAGGGATAGTCCTTGAGGGCGTTCTGCGCCGTGATGACGCACGACTGATAGTTGTTGCCAAGGTATGTGCCGAGGTTGTAGTACACCTCCGAGGCCAGCAGTTCCTTCTCAACCAACTTGTCCTGCAGCTCGAAAATCATTTCCTGAGCCTCGTTCTTGTACTGCGACTCGGGATAGTATTCGATGAAAACCTGCAGCTCCTGTATGGCACTGTATGTCTCCGTCTGGTCCAACCGCGCTTCGGGTGAGTTCAGGTACAGTCCCCTGCCGGCATAGAAGCGTGCCCGCTCCACGTACTTGCCGCGCGGATATACCGTGTAGTATTGCTGGAAGGTCTGTGCCGCCGTGCTGTAGTCGCCGCTGTTGTAGTATGACATTCCGAGCATGTAGACCGACTCCTCGCCTTTCGAGCTTCCTTTCAGTATGGTTATCAGGTCGTTCAGCAGTGTGGAGGCGCGGCTGTACTGTCCCGTGGCGAAGTATGCCTTTGCCGCTTCGTATCTGAAGTCGGGATCGTTGCTCTTGAACACATTGGTGTAGCTGCCGCACGATGATGTGGTTACTGTCAGCACTGCTGCCAGGGCAACGGACATTATTGTCGTGGAGTGTTTTCTCATCTGTCTTCTTCTTCTCCTGTGCTTGCCGCACTCTGTCGGAATATCGCGCAAAGATAGCCCTTGCGTGCGAATTAACCAACGTGCCCCAATATAAAAAATGCAAACTCAAAGGTTTTGCTGTTTCCTGTCGGGACGGGTTCGTATATTTGCAGCACGATGGGGAAACAGGGAGGGAACACACACACAATACACAATGAACAGATTTGAACTGACATCGCCATACAAGCCCACCGGCGACCAGCCCGAGGCTGTGGCGCAGCTGACGGAGGGTGTGCTCGGAGGACTGCCGGCGCAGACGCTGCTGGGTGTCACCGGATCGGGCAAGACGTTCACCATTGCCAATGTCGTGGCAAACGTGAACAAGCCGACGTTGGTGCTGAGCCACAACAAAACGTTGGCGGCACAGCTGTATGGCGAGTTCAAGAGCTTCTTCCCGAACAATGCCGTCGAGTACTATGTGTCATACTACGACTACTACCAGCCCGAGGCCTATCTGCCGTCGACGGACACTTATATAGAGAAAGACCTTGCCATCAACGATGAGATTGACAAGCTGCGGCTGGCCGCCACGTCGGCACTGCTGTCGGGGCGGCAGGATGTGCTGGTCGTGTCGTCGGTGTCGTGTATCTACGGCATGGGCAACCCTGCGGACTTCTATCAGAACGTCATCGGCGTGCAGCGCGGCAAGGCGTTGAGCCGCAACGTGTTCCTGCGCAAGCTGGTGGACAGCCTGTACGTGCGCAACGACGTGGATCTCAACCGTGGCAGCTTCCGCGTCCGTGGCGACACGGTCGACATCTTCCTGGCCTATGCCGACAGCGTGCTGCGCGTGGTGTTCTGGGGCGACGAGGTGGACACGATAGAGGAGGTGGATGCCGTGACCGGACACACGGTGGCAGAGTTTGACGAGTATAAGATCTATCCCGCCAACCTGTTCATGACCACCAAGGAGTCGACCCTGCGTGCCATCCACCAAATAGAAGACGACCTGCACGCACAGGTGCAGATGTTCGAGGAGGCGGGGAAGATGGTTGAGGCACACCGCCTGCAGGAGCGCGTGACCTATGACATGGAGATGATTCGCGAGCTGGGCCACTGTTCGGGCATTGAGAACTACTCGCGCTACTTCGACGGGCGTGAGCCGGGGACGCGGCCCTATTGTCTGCTCGACTTCTTCCCGAAGGACTTCCTGATTGTCATCGACGAAAGCCATGTCACCGTGCCGCAGATACGCGCCATGTATGGCGGCGACCGTGCACGCAAGGAGAATCTGGTGGAGTATGGCTTCCGCCTTCCGGCAGCCAAGGACAACCGTCCGCTGAAGTTCGAGGAGTTCATGGACATGGCAAGGCAGGTCATCTATGTCAGTGCGACACCCGCCGAGTTCGAGCTGCGGCAGTCGGATGGCGTCGTGGTGGAGCAGGTGATACGTCCAACGGGACTGCTGGATCCCGTCATCGAAGTCCGTCCGAGCCACAATCAGGTGGACGACCTCATGGAGGAGATACAGCAGCGCATCGAGCGCGACGAGCGTGTCCTCGTGACCACGCTGACCAAGCGCATGGCGGAGGAGCTGACGGAGTACCTGTTGGATCGCGGCATCCGCTGCAACTACATCCACAGCGACGTGGACACGCTGGAGCGGGTGAAGATAATGAGCGACCTGCGCGAAGGACTGTACAGCGTGCTGGTGGGCGTGAACCTGCTGCGCGAGGGCCTGGACTTGCCCGAGGTGTCCTTGGTGGCCATTCTCGATGCCGACAAGGAGGGCTTCCTGCGTTCGCACCGCGCACTGACACAGACGGCGGGACGTGCGGCACGCAACGTCAACGGCACGGTGATAATGTATGCCGACCGCATCACGGAGAGCATGCAGCAGACCATCGACGAGACAAGCCGCAGGCGCGAGAAGCAGTTGCACTATAACGCCGAGCACCACATCACGCCGCAACAAATAATGAAGGCCAAGAACCTCTCGGTGTTTGCCCCGTCGATAGAGGCTGCGGAGGATGCCCACGGCACCATAACCTCCAAGGGCGCATCCAAAACCACGGCACCGCAGGCATACGTGGAGACGACAGGCACAATCTCGGCAGTGGCAGACCCGATCACGGCATACATGAGCCGCGAGCAACTACAGAAGACCATCGACCGCACGCGGCGCAACATGAAGGAGGCGGCGAAACGGTTGGAATTCATCGAGGCTGCACAGTATCGCGACGAGACGCTCCGACTGGAGGAACTGATGAAGGAACGCTTCGGAGAGTGACATATTCCACAAATTACTGAACGAATTGCCCTCAAATTACTGAACGAATTGCCCTCAAATTACTGAATAAATCGCCCTCAAATTACTGAATGTTTAGGGGAAATGCTTGATATTCAGAACGCAAACCCTTAACTTTGCGCTCAAATAAATAACGCTTATGGCAAAGTATAAACACCGCATAGCAGACGCACTGCTGAAACGCAAAATCCTCGGTAAGGGTGCAGTCCTTGTTGAGGGGCCAAAGTGGTGTGGCAAAACGACTACAGCCAAACAATTGGCAAACAGCATACTCGATTTGGGCGATTCTGCTGTCTTGAGGCAAAGCTCTCAGATAATAGAACTTAACCCCAAGACCCTGCTTGAGGGCAGGACACCGCGTCTCATCGACGAATGGCAGACACTCCCTCCGATATGGGACTGCATCCGGAGTGAAGTGGACAGAAGAGGCGAGCCGTCGCAATTCATACTCACAGGCTCGTCTGTACTGCCGGAGGCAGACGAGACGATACATAGCGGTACGGGTCGTTTTGCCCATCTGAGGATGCGTCCCATGAGTCTGTATGAGTCGGAAGATTCTGCGGGTACGGTAAGCCTGAAAGACCTGTTTGAGGGGAAAGACTTTGAACCTCAAGCGAATGGTGTTGATATTGAACATCTCGCGTTCCTGGCCTGCCGTGGCGGATGGCCTTGGGCCACAATCATATCCAAGAATGTGGCTCTTGACCAGGCTGCCGACTATTACGACTCCGTTGTGAACCACGACATTCAGCGGGTAGATAAGGTAAGGAGGAGCGCGGAACGTGCAAAGTTCCTGTTGCGCTCCTATGCCCGCAACATATCCCAACAGGTGTCTGTGGCGACAATCCGTAAAGACATGCTTGCCAACGATGCCGACACCTTGGACGAAAACACCGTGATGGACTACATCAAAGCTCTGAAGAGGCTCTATGTCATAGAAGATCTTGCGGCATGGAACCCCAACATAAGGAGCAAGGTAGCCATACGCACGAGCAACACACGCCATTTCGTTGACCCGAGTATCGGCACTGCCGCACTCGGTCTTGGTCCAAAGGACTTGGTCAATGACCTGCAGTCTTTCGGCCTTTTCTTCGAGGATCTTGTGGTGCGTGACCTGCGTGTCTATGCCGAGGCACTGGACGGCTCACTCTATCATTACCGCGACGGCAACGGCCTGGAATGTGATGCAGTGCTTCACCGTCGCAATGGCAGCTATGCGTTGCTGGAAATAAAGATCGGCGGCACGGAGCGCATAGAGGAAGGTGCTGCCAACCTCATGGCCTTGTCCAATAAGATTGATACGGGACGGATGTCGGCTCCATCGTTCATGGCGGTAGTCATTGGCGTGGGCCAATATGCCTACCGGAGAAAGGACGGCGTGTATGTCATTCCCATAGGATGTATGAGGGACTGACGGTCTGCTGCCACGATATATATCCATGTGGCGTGTCGGTGAATGTGTTCCGACAAGCAGTAAAAGCGTTTGCTGCCGTCGGGAGGGGTGTGTGTATCTTTGCAGAACATTAGGAAAACAGGAAATGTGTTATGAAGAAACTTTGTTCATTTGTCTTGACTTCAATCTTTTGCATCATGTCAGCAGCAGCACAGCAGAGCGTGGCCGGTGACGGCGGCATGACCGACGGAATGATAGTCCGCCTGTCGGTCATAGAGGTCTATCCGGAGTATCTCGACGCCTATCTTGAGGCGGCGGCGACCGTGGGCGGCGAGTCGGTGAGGACGGAGCCGGGGGTTGTGTGTATCTTCCCCTCGAAGATAAACCGCGACAACTGTCAGATTCGCATACTGGAGATCTATCGCTCCACGGCGGCCTATGAGAGCCACATCAAGACCGACCACTTTCAGACCTATAAGTAGGGCACGCTGCACATGGTGAAGAGCCTTGACCTCGTGGACATGACACCGCTGGATGCCGCTGCCATGCCGCTGATTTTCAAGAAATTCTGATACTGCCCGATGGTGCGTCTGTGGCTGTACGTCCATAGGATCTATGGCTGTACGTCCACAGGATCTGTGGCTGTACGTCCACAAATCTATGGCTGTACGTCCACAGGATCTGTGGCTGTACGTCCACAGAAAGGCGGTTGTGTGCCCGCAAATGTGTTGATGAAAATGCGGCTAACTGCGTCGCCAGAAGTGCGGCGTGAAGAGCAGCAGCACGGTGAAAATCTCGACACGGCCCAGCAGCATCAGTGCGGAGAGCAGCCACTTGCCGGCATCGGGCACGGAGCTCCATGAATAGATGGGCCCGTAGGAGCCGAAGGCCACGCCCATGTTGCCGATTGACGACACGCTGAGGCCGAAAGCGTCGATGACGTTGATGCCCATGGCCGAGAGCAGGAATGCCGCCGCAAAGATGATGGCGATATAGAGGAAGCAGAAGGCCATGACGGTGGTGATGAGCGACGGCTGCGACACGGTCTTGTCGAGCCGCACCGGCAGGACGGCGTTCGGGTGGAGTATGTGCTTGAACTCGTTCTTCGCCACCTTGACCAGCACCTGCAGTCTTATGCACTTCATTCCGCCCGAGGTGCTTCCGGCACAGCCGCCCACGAGCATGACGCTGAACAGAACGACCGTCAGCGACATGGGCCACGTGCCGTAGTCCTCGGACACAAGTCCGGTGGATGTCTGGAGCGACACTATCTGGAACAGCGACTTCCGCAGCGACTCCTCCGCTCCCATGCCCCGCGTCAGATAGAGCGAGGCGGCAAACAGCAGCGTCACGGCTCCCACCATCGCGGCATACCAGCGCAGCTCGCCGTTGTGGAGCACGCGGTCGAAGCGTCTCATGATGAGCAGTATCAGCAGATTGAAGTTTATGCCGCTGACGAACATGAAGAAGGTGAGCACGTATTCGATGTATGGCGAGTGATAGTAGGCGATGCTGTCCTGATGTGTGGAGAAGCCGCCGGTGGCTGCCACACTCATGGCGTGGCACACGCTGTCGAACACGCCCATGCCGCCCAATGCCAGCAACACCACAAGCAGCAGTGTCATGCCTGTATAGACCATCCAGATGAGCTGTGCCGTGCGTCCGATGCGCGGGTTGACCTTGTTGACCGTCGGTCCGCTGACCTCAACGGCAAACATCTGCAGGCTGTTGACCCCGAAGAACGGCAGCACGGCAATGGTGATCATGATTATGCCCAACCCCCCGATCCAGTGAGACAGGCTGCGCCACAGCAGCAGGCCGCGCGGAAAGCTGTCAATGCCGTCGAGGATGCTCGCCCCCGTACACGTCAGTCCCGACATGGCTTCAAAGAAGGCATCGGCGACGTTGGGGATATGTCCGTCAATCAAGAACGGCAGCATGCCGAAAGCGGCAAAGGCGAGCCACGTGAGGCTGACCATGAGGTAGCCGTCGCGCCGCGAGAGCGAGTTGAGCCTCTCCCTGCGCATGGACAGGCTGAGGAACGCACCCACGGTACCCGTTATCGCTGCGGAGAGCAGCAGGCTGCGCAGGGCTGCGTCGCCGTACCATGCCGACACTGCGGCACACAGCAGCAGCAGCAGCGTCTCGAGCAGCAGCAGGTAGCCCACAATCTTTATGATGGCTTTGTTCCGTATCATCTCGGTCGGTGTGTGTGTCAGTTGAAGAATTTCTCAATCTTCTTTATGGTCATGCTCAGACAGAACATCATGACGTGGTCGCCGGCCTGTATCTGCGTGTTTCCGTTCACGATATGTCCCTCACCGTCGCGCACAAGTCCGCCTATGGTGGCACAGCGCGGCAGTCCGAGGTCCTTGACCTTGCTGCCCGTGATGCGCGATCCTTCCTTGACGGTGAACTCCGCCACGTCGGCATCGGCGAAGGTCAGGCACTTCACGTTGTTGACATCGGCATCGAGCATCATCTGATAGATGTGGCTGGCGGCGATGAACTTCTTGTTTATCACCGTGCCAATGTCGAGGCTCTCGGCCATGCCTATGTAGTCTGTGTTCTCAACGTCGGCAACTGTCTTCTCCACGCCCATGCGCTTGGCGGCGAGGCACGCCAGGATGTTGGTCTCGGAGTTGTCCGTCAGTGCCACGAAGGCATCGACGCTCTTCAGCCCCTCGTCGGCGAGCAGGTCAAGGTCGCGTCCGTCGCCGTTGATGACCATCACCTTCTCCGGCAACACGCCGGTGAGGTAGTTGCAGCGGTCGGGGTCGCTCTCGATGATTTTCACCTGCATGTAGTCGGGCGCATACATGGCGGTGCGCACTGCTATGCGGCTGCCGCCCATGATCATCACCGTGCGCACGTCTGCATAGTCTTCCTTTCCGGCTATCTTGCGGATGTAGGGCACGTAGCGGCGTGTGGTGGTGAAGTAGACAATGTCGTGCAGGTGTATCTCGTCGTTGCCGCCGGGGATTATGGTCTCGTTGCCGCGCTTGATTGCCACGACGTGATAGGGCAGGTCCGGTGCGCCGAGCTTGTACAGAGGGATGTTCAGTATCTCGGCTTTCTCGCGCATCTTGGCACCGATGAGAATCAGCGAGCCGCCGTTGATTTCCCACCACTGGCGCACCCAGCTCATGCGTATGGACGACACAATCTCCGTGGCTGCCAGGTGTTCGGGATAGATGAGCGAGTCTATGCCCATCTTGTTGAAGAAATCCTTGTGCCCCGGGCGCAGATATTCGTAGTTGTCGATGCGGGCCACGGTCTTGCGTGCCCCGAGGTGCATGGCGAGCATGCAGGCGGTCGTGTTCCGGCTCTCGTCGGGAGTGACGGCAATGAACAGGTCGGCATTGTCTATGCCTATGTCGTTGAGCGTCTTGAATGATGTCGGCGACCCTGCCACGGTCATGATGTCGAGGCTGTTGTTCAGTGCACTCAGCTTGTCGGCATCCTCGTCGAGCAGGATGATGTCCTGCTTCTCTTTCGACAGCAGCTTGGCGAGATGCACGCCCACGTTTCCTGCTCCGGCTATGATGATTCTCATGACTTCAGCTCCTCTTTGATTGACCGGCAGATGCCCTCGGCATCCAGTCCGCAGATGTGATACAGCTCGTCTGCCGTACCGTGTTCCACGAAGCGGTCGTCGGGCAGTCCGAGGCGTGTGACGTGTGCCGTGCTGCCGCTGTCGGACAGGTATTCCGTCACCGCACTGCCCATGCCGCCGTTGCGCACGCCGTCTTCCACGGTGATGATGCGGCTGAACGTTGAGCCTATGCTATGGAGCATGGCGGTGTCGAGCGGTTTGAGGAAGCGCAGGTCATAGTGCGCAATGCTGCGTCCCGTGTCGTGCTCGGCGGCGGCTATGGCCTCTGCCGCCACATTCCCTATGGGGCCGATGGTGATGACTGCCATGTCCTGCCCCTCCTTGAGGCAACGGCTCTGACCCACGGGGACTTCCTCCAACGGGCATTGCCAGTCGGTGTGCTCGCCGCGTCCGCGCGGATAGCGGATCACGAACGGCCCTTTCCCCGGCAGCTGTGCCGTGTACATGAGGCGGCGCAGTTCGCGCTCGTCGAGCGGTGAGGCTATTGTCAGGTTGGGTATCGGGCGCAGGAATGCCATGTCGAACGCTCCGTGATGCGTGGGGCCGTCTTCGCCGACGAGGCCGGCGCGATCCACGCACAGCACCACCGGCAGCCGCAGCAGTGCCACGTCGTGTATGATGTTGTCGTAGGCTCGCTGCATGAACGACGAGTAGATGCAGCAGAACGGCTGCATACCCTCCTTGGCCAGTCCGCCTGAGAAGGTCACGGCATGCCCCTCGGCAATGCCCACGTCGAATGTCCGTTCGGGATAGGTCTCCATCATCTTGCCCAATCCGCTGCCTTGTGCCATGGCGGGCGTTATGCACACGATGTTCGGGTTCGCTGCCGCCAGTTCGACGATTGTGCTGCCGAACACGTCCTGATATTTCGGCGGCAGGTTCTCACCGCTTTTCGCCGTGAGGTAGCGTCCCGTCTCGGGGTCGAACTTGGCAGCTGCCGCGTGCCAGCTGCGCGGATCTTTCTCGGCAGGCTCGAAGCCCTTGCCCTTGGTGGTGTGCAGATGCAGCAGCCGAGGGCCTTTCATATCTTTTATGTCGCGCAGCACGCGCACTAATCCTGCTACGTCGTGCCCGTCCACGGGGCCGAAGTAACGGATGTTGAAGCCGTCGAATATGTTCTGCTGACGCGCCATTGCCGACTTGAGGCTGTTGCCGAGGCGTATCAGTGATTTCTTGCGCTTGTCGTCGAGCAGCCCCATCCGCGACAGTGCCTGCGACAGGTTGTAGCGCAGCTGGTTGTAGCCGGCTGTCGTGTGCAGGTTCGCGAGGTATTGCCTCATGCCGCCGACGCTCTTGTCGATGGACATGTTGTTGTCGTTGAGGATGATGAGCAGGTCGTTGGGCATGCTCGAGGCGTTGTTCAGCCCTTCGAATGCCAGTCCGCCGCTCATGCTGCCGTCGCCGATGACGGCCACCACGTGGCGGTCGGTCTCCTGCTTGAGCTGTGCTGCCACTGCCATGCCGAGGGCTGCCGAGATGGAGTTGCTGGCGTGTCCGCAGGCAAAGGTGTCGTATTCGCTCTCGTAGGGGGAGGGGAAGGGTCGTATGCCGCCGAGCTTGCGGTTGGTGCAGAACACCTCGCGCCGACCCGTCAGTATCTTGTGTCCGTAGGCCTGATGGCCGACATCCCACACGATGCGGTCGTGCGGGGTGTTGAACACATAGTGCAGAGCCACGACAAGCTCCACCGTGCCGAGGCTTGCCGCGAAGTGTGCGGGATTGCACGACACCTCCTTGATTATTTCGTGTCTAAGCTCGGCGCACACCTCAGGCAGCCGGTCGGCTGCGAGCTTGCGCAGGTCTTCAGGATAGTCAATGGAATTAAGCAGGTTGTCGTTATCAGGATTTTCACTCATGTCCGTTGCAATAGGTTTGATGGCGCAAAGATAGTGCAAGTTGGGAGCAATGGGAAATCCGACCGCCTAATTTTGCCTGACGTCGCCTTCCAAGGATGCCCATCGTTGGGTTCCAAGGATGCCCGTTCTTAGGTTGAATGAATGCCCATTCATAGGTGCTATGAATGCCCATCCTTAGACCCTTAGAATGGGCATCCATAGGGTGCC